>CADAGG010000166.1 GCA_902787415.1 methanogenic archaeon | reverse complement strand
TCTCGGGGTTGGGGGCACGGCCGTTGTCGTCGTAGACCAAGGGGTTGGCGTAATCGGTGGGCATCGGCTTGTCGGGCAGCATCTTGTGTCCGTAAAGTCCGTACACGTAGATCATGCCGTCCTCTTTGCCGACGGAGTCCAGCCACATCTCGTGGCCGTACGCCTGTCTGCTGTAGCTCCTCTCGGTCTCCTCGTCTAACTGGACCTCTCTGATACTCATGCTTGCGTATTACGATTTTAATATTTAAGCATACGAATATCTAATGAATATGAAAATTAGTAATATTATATATTGGACAGCAAATGTATACCCGTGAAGACAGGAATCATCGTTCTCGGGAAGAACTCTGCCAGCACCGGCGAGCAGAAAGTCGTGGCCGAATGCTGCAGATACATCGCCGAGCACGGACACCGCAACGTGTATCCTGCTTTCCATTTCGGTGAACCGCGTTCCGACCGGGTCCTGAAGAGGATGTTCCTTGACGAGGGTATAGACACGTTCTGCGTCCTGCCTATGGCCGTGGCCGAAGGCAACCTTACCATCTGGAACATGCCTAAAAGAATCGGTCTTCCCGACAATTCCGGTTCTTGGACCATGATCGGGAATCATGACGTGGCCATCCGTTTCGCCACCGCCCTGGGCTATTCCGGATATCTCGCGTCTGCCATCGCGGACAGATTGGGGACTCCTTCCGATGATACGGGGGTTATCGTTTTCACCCACGGCTCGAAGCTTTCTCTCTCGGAGAAGACCGCCGGGAGATATGCTTCATACCTTTCGGAATGTGGCTGGAAGGTCTCCTGCGCATTCTCCGAAACGGGCCCAATAACCCTCGCCGAAGCCGCGGAAAAACTGTCTTCTGACGGATGTGCCAGACTTATAATTCTGCCATTATTCCTGAGTCCCGGGGGAAAGAGTTACCTTGAAGCAATCAAAGAGTTGGATGCCACAGGGAAGGAGTACGTCCTGACCCCTCCGATCTCGGAATACCCCGAGGACTGGTGACTCAGAGGCAGACGGTCTTCTCGATGAGATCTTTGGTGTTCCTGAGCTGTGCCAGCGCTGCGGAATCGGGGAATGCGTCCAAAAGGAGCTCGCCTTCCTTGTCCGCCTTCACGACATCGCGGTCGTAGGGGATTCCGATGGCCTTCGAGATGTCGATACCGACGATGTTGGCGACGAACCTCACATCGGAATCGTAATCGATCTTGTTGACAACCAGGAGGTTCTCCTTCACGCCCAGGTCGTCGGCGAGTTTCTTGACCTGCACCGAGACCTCGGAGGATTTGGCGGTAGGCTCGGAAAGAATTAAGTTGAGATCGAAGGAGGATGCCAATCCCCTTCCGAGCACCTCGGGTCCGGCCTGCGAGTCGACTATCGCCACGTCGTACTCCCCGGTGGACTCCACATAGTCGAGAAGTATCTTGATGACCGAGATGGCGGAGCAGAGACATCCGTCGCCTCCATGCTGGAGGGCGCCCATGATGACGATGCGGATGCCGTCCTCCGTGACCACGGAGTGGTCCTCCAGGATCTTGGCGCCGGAAGCGTCGATGCCCTCTTCGAGCTCGTGGGAGATGTCGGCCTTGTCCTCGGTGATGGTGCATACGCTCTGATACGGCACGCCGAAGCTGAGCGCGAGATTCATGCTGGGGTCGGTGTCGAAAACGATGACACGTTTCCCCTCGCGTGCCATCATGAGGGATACGGTGGTGAGGGTGGTGGTCTTCCCCACTCCTCCCTTGCCGGTGGCGATGATCTTCTTCAAACGATCATGCCTCGCAGGTCTCGAGAATGAGTTCCGTCATGATGGTGTCCACCTTGGTGATCCTGGCGTTGGGGACTTTCACGACCTTTCCGGCGGTGTTCATGAGAACGATGCAGTCGGGCTTGACAACGGTCTTGATCACAGAGGTCGCAACGATATCGGAGTCTTCGTGCCCGTCTACATACACCGTGAATTCACACATCTTCGTCACCTTGGTTGTTGGGTTTGAGTAACACGAATTTGAA
>CADAGG010000165.1 GCA_902787415.1 methanogenic archaeon | reverse complement strand
TACGGCGAGGATGTCCGTGACTGGGGCGGCGCGTTCGCAGTCTACAGAGGACTGATGGATGTCATTCCGTATTCCCGCCTGTTTGACTCACCGATCTCCGAGTCTGCGATCGTCGGTACCGGTGTCGGACCCGGCACCGGACTCACCTCCGCGGGAGCCGAAGCGGTGAAGGACGCCGACCTGGTGGTCGGGGCCGACCGCATGCTGCAGATCCCCGAGGCCGCAGGCAAGCCCGTGCTCGCCGAGTACATGCCTGCCAAGATCTTCGAATACCTTGACGAGCACCCCGAGTACCGCAACATCGCCCTGCTGGTCTCCGGCGACGTGGGATTCTACAGCGCCGCCAAATCGATGCTCGCGAAGGTCGATCCCGCCGAGTACGACGTGACCCTCCACTGCGGCATCTCGTCCGTTCAGTACCTGTGCGCCAGGGCAGGGGTGCCCTGGCAGGACGTACGTCTCATAAGCGCTCACGCCAAGAGCGCCAACATCGTCGGCAATGTTCGCCGCAACCCCGCCGTGTTCTCGCTCCTGAATGGAAGCGAGGGTGTACGCAAGATGTGGGATACCCCGAGGAGAAGTTCATCTACGGCACCCCCGAGGAGATCCTCGCCTCCGAGCTCGGCACCCTGTGCGCAGCGCTCATATTCAACCCCTCCCCGGACGGGAGGAACCCCATCAGCATCCCCGACTCGGAGTTCATCCGCGGCGATGCGCCCATGACCAAGTCAGAGATCAGGGCCCTTTCCGTCGCGAAGCTGAAGCTCTGCGAGGATTCCGTGGTCTACGACATCGGAGCGGGGACCGGCTCTGTTACCGTCGAGATGGCCCTGACCGCCTACAACGGCATGGTCTACGCCGTCGAGAAGGAGGATGCCGCAGCCGACCTCATCGAGGAGAACAAGAGGAAGTTCGGCACCCCCAACGTGGAGGTAATCCGCGGTCTGGCCCCCGAGGCCATGAAGGACCTGCCCGCCCCCACCCACGTGTTCGTCGGAGGTTCCTCCGGCAACCTCAAGGACATCGTGGCCTGCGTCCTCGCCAAGAACCCCGAGGTCCGCATCATCGTCAACTCGGTCACCCTGGAGACCATCTCCGAGGTGCTGGAACTGCCCAAGGTGTGCGCCGTGGAGCAGGAGGAGATCGTCTGCATCAACGCCTCCAACTCCCGCCATCTGGGAAGGTACAACCTCATGACCGCCCAGAACCCCGTCTACATCGCCGTCTTCAGAGGGAAGTCCGCATGAGCCTGAACCGTTTCATGATCGCGGCCCCCGCCAGCGGAAGCGGGAAGACCCTGGTGACCTGCGGGATCCTGCAGGCGCTGGTCAACAGGAAGCTGAAGGTGGCCTCCTTCAAGTGCGGTCCCGATTACATCGACCCCATGTTCCACGCCCGCGTCATCGGCACCAAATCGAGGAACATGGACTGCTTCTTCTGCGACGACGAGACCCTCAGGTACCTCTTCACGAGGACCGCGGAATCCTCAGACATCTCGGTCATCGAAGGAGTCATGGGATTCTACGACGGCATGCGCGCCGCCTCCACCGACGGCAGCTCTTATGACGTGTCCCAGAAACAACATCAAGGGCGTGATCCTGAACAGCATGAGCCCCCACGTCTTCGCGGAGGTCAAGCCCGCCATCGAGAAGGAGCTCGGTCTGAAGGTCATCGGATACGTGCCGAAACTCAAGGACATCAATCTCGAGAGCAGGCATCTGGGTCTGGTGCTCCCCGACGAGGTGGCATCCCTGAAGGAGGACCTCAACAGGCTCGCCGGAATCCTCGAGGAGACCCTCGATTTCGACGTGCTCCTGGAGATTGCCGCCGGCGCTCCGGAGATCAGCGGGAAAGCCCCCGAGCACGGAGTCCTGGATAAGAAGGTGAGGATCGGCCTCGCCAGCGACGACACGTTCTGCTTCACCTACGAGGACAACATCGCGCTCCTGGAGGAGTGCGGTGCGGAGATCGTACCCTTCTCACCTATGCACGACAGCAGGCTCCCCGACGGCATCCAGGGCATAATCCTCTCGGGAGGGTACCCGGAGCTCCACGGGGAGATCCTGGAATCCAACAAATCCATGCTGGCGGACATCCGCGAGAAGATCGCGGGCGGCCTGCCCTGCCTCGCCGAGTGCGGCGGGTTCATGTACCTCCACGAGAGGATGGAGGATTCGGAAGGTAAGATGCGCAGCCTGGTCGGAGCGGTGAAAGGAGAGGTCCGCAACACCGGCAAGCTGGCGCGTTTCGGTTACGTCACCCTCACCGCCGAGGGAGACAGCATCCTGCCCCCCGGAGGGGTCAGGGGTCATGAGTTCCATTACTGGGACAGCACCAACTGCGGGGAATCCTGGAAGGCCGTGAAGACCTCTGGGAAGGAGTACAGGTGCGGGCACGAGGAAGGCGCTCTGGTCGCCGGGTACCCCCACCTCTATTATTACTCCAATCCCGAAGTGGCCTACCGTTTCCTGCTGAAGTGCTCCCGTTACGGGAACTGATCAGAGCTCGAGACCGCCCATCATCGATTCGGAGATGATGGAGACCACGATCACCACGATCAGTCCGACGATCAGTGCAGCCAGCTGCTTGGGGTCCTTGTCCCTGTGGTGGAACGCCTCGGGGACCATGTCGCACAGGGTGACGAACATGAAGATTCCCACGGAGAAGCACAGTGCGGGTCCCGCGAATCCCATGTTGCCGGTGTTGAGGCACAGGTAGGAGATCACGGTGGCGATGGGCGAGATGACGCTGAATGCCACCAGGTACTTCCATGCGCTGGACTTGCTCTCGGACATCAGGAGGGTGGAGGACAGGGAGAACACCACCACTGCCTTGTGGAGGCAGAGTGCGATGAGCACCATGAACCCGAC
>CADAGG010000164.1 GCA_902787415.1 methanogenic archaeon | reverse complement strand
TCAAGGGCAGGTTCCTCACCACCTACAATGTCCAGTACGACCTCGACAAGTTCCTCTACAAGTTCCCGTGGAACTTCAAGAACCTCTTCACCGAGTGCCGCGACATCATGTTCTCCGCCCGCGACATATGCAAGCTCAAGAGCCCGCTTTACGGCGTGAAGGAGTACCGCTATCCCAAGCTCGATTACGCTTACGAGCACATCCTGCAGGGAGAAGACCCAGCAGGCATAAACGGGGTGCAGGATCACCGTGCCCTCTCGGACGCGAGGGTGGCCTCCCACCTGATGCTTAGAATGTACGACGACGGGTGCTACGACCCCTTCGACCTCTCCGGCCGCCACGGCCGCTGATGATCATTCCTCTTCTTCCTGCAGCTCCTTGCGGGACTGTTTCTCGAAGCTCTTGCGGAGCGTGTTCCTGACCCTCTTGTCGAAGAAGTTGGCGAGGGGCTGGAGCCTGGGGCTCTTGAGAACGAACAGGGTTATGAGATACCAGACCGCGACCGCTCCGGCGATGAACACCCACATCTTACCTATGGGAAGGGTCTCCGCCACGGTGACGCAGACCTCGGGGATCTGGTAGAACGCATAGGTGAGTCCCAGCAGGAGCAGGGCGAGGATGGTGGGCTTCACGTCCCTCTGATACTCTCCGACGACGGAGAGCCTCTTGGTCAGGGGGAACAGGATGATGAGCTCCAGGATTCCGGAGATCAGGAGGAACAGAAGCATGGCGTTCCTGGCGTTGATCTCGGCGGTGCGCTCAAGGGTCGGGAGAAGTGTGAGGTTGTCGGGAGTGCCTTCGATGCTGAGCTTGTTGAACAGCTGGTCCATAGCTCGAAGGCACCGTCCATCCAGTGGTTCAGGGTGCCGAAGTAGAACATGGCGTAGATTCCGAGCGCGAAGACGGTTATGGTGAGGGTGGTGGGCAGGACGAACCTCATCACGCCCGGCAGGATCAGATCCTTGTTCTCCGTGGGTTTCGCCCACAGTGTCATCAGGAACGCGGCGATGGATACCGTGAGCAGTGCGTAAACCGTGTTCTGGATGGGGCGCAGGGGGCACTTGGTGAAGATGAGCAGGAGCACCAGCACGAGGGCCGCCAGGACGAAGTTCCTGGTGATGTAAAGCCTCAGGATGTCCCTCATACCGCTGACCGTCCTCTTGCCCTCGATTATGGCCTGCGGCATTGCCTTGAAATCATCGTTCATGAGGACCATGTCGGCCACTCCGCGGGCCGCCCCGCTACCGCTCTGGACGGCGACACCGACCTGAGCCTTCTTGATGGAGCGGACGTCATTGATACCGTCGCCTACCATGGCGACGTACCTCCCGCTCTTGCGGAGGGAGTCGATGATCCTTTCCTTCTGCTCGGGCCTCATGCGTCCGAAGATGTTTGTCTCCAGGGCAGCCTGAGCGAACTCCTCCTCGTTCATGGCGTCTAGCTTGTCCCCCGAGATGATCTTCCTCTCGCCGGGGATTTCGGCCAGTTTGAAGATGGCCTCGACGGTCTCCGGGTCGTCTCCGGAGATGACCTTGATGTCCATCCCGTTGTCTATGAACTTGGAGATGATCTCCTTGCAGTCGGGCCTGATCTCGTCCCTGATGGAGATGACCGCGAGGACCTTCAGTTCGGGCATGACGATATCGCCGTTGGCGTCGTGGAGCTCGGCGGAGCCCGCGTCGAAGAGCACTACCGATCTCAATCCCTTGGAGGAGAGCTCGCTGAGGGTCGGGCCGACATCGGTGCCGTCGGCGACCCTGTCCTTGAGGAAGGGCCATGCGCCCATGTACACGGACCTGTATCCGTCGCCTTCTTTGAAACGGACCGCGCTGAACTTCCTGTCGGAGGAGAACTGCACCTCATCTACCAGCTCCACGTCCTCGTGGCCGTACTTGGCCTCGATGGCCATGACGGTCCTGTTCCTGCTGCCGGTGACGGAGACGAACTTCCTCACGAGGTCCTCGGTGGCCGCAGGGTCGTTCCCGACGCAGTCGATGCCCTCGAAGACGAGGTTGTTGGTGGTGATGGTGCCGGTCTTGTCCATGCAGACGGTGTCCACGTGGCTCATGGACTCCACGGAGTTGGAGTTCTGGAGGAGGACGCCGGAATCGGCCATCCTCACAGCGCGTGTCCGCCGAAGGCGTTGATGACGATGAGGAGAACCAGATAGATGAACGCGATGGCCATCAGAATCTGGGTGACGGTGTTGGTCTCCGTCTGGAGGGGGGTGTTCTTCTTCTCGAACTTGCGGGCCTTCCTGAGCATCTTGGCGGAGTAGGTCTCGTCGCCGACGCCGGTGACGAGCATCCAGCACTCGCCGGTGACGCAGTAGGAGCCGGAGAAGACCTGGTCGCCCTTGTGCTTGCGGATGGTCTTGGACTCTCCCGTGAGGAGGGACTCATCCATCTCCAGGGACTTCTCGTCGTCGACGACCCCGTCGACCTGTGCCTGGTCGCCCGCTCCCAGGAAGAGGATGTCGTCCATGACGATCTCGGAACGGTCGATGACCTTCAGCTCCCCGTCGCGGAGGGCGTTGACCTTGGGCCTCATGAGCACCGCG
>CADAGG010000163.1 GCA_902787415.1 methanogenic archaeon | reverse complement strand
TCCCTTCTCCGCAAGCTCGGAACAGATGTTGAGCGCGGTCTGACCTCCCATTCCGGAGATGATGCCGTCCACCCCTTCCTTCTCGATGATCTTTGCCACGATGTCAGCCGTCATGGGCTCGATGTACACCCTGTCGGCGGTGTCGGGGTCGGTCTGTATGGTGGCGGGGTTGGAGTTGACGAGGACGGTCTTGTAGCCCTCCTCGCGGAGCGACCTGCATGCCTGCGAGCCTGAGAAGTCGAACTCGGCGGCCTGTCCGATGACGATCGGGCCGGATCCGATGACCATGAGCTTCTTGTAATCCTTCCTCACAGGCGTCCCTCCCTGATGACCTTGCCGAACTTGTCGAAGAGGAACGTGGTGTCCCACGGGCCGGGGGACGCCTCCGGATGATACTGTGCGGTGTAGATGGGGAGGTCTTTGTGCCTCATGCCCTCCACGGTGCCGTCGTTGACGTTGAACTGGTCTGCGATGAGCCCGGTGCCTTCGAGGGAGCCCTCGTCCACGGCGAATCCGTGGTTCTGAGAGGTGATGTACACCCTTCCCTCGTACATCACGGGCTGGTTGCATCCGCGGTGTCCGAACTTCATCTTGTAGGTCTTTCCGCCCATGGCGATGGCGGTGAGCTGGTTGCCGAAGCAGATGCCGAACAGGGGGAGCTGCTGAGCGAGTTCCCTGATGGCGACCACGGTGGTCTTCTGGATTATGGGATGGGAGGGGTCTCCGGGTCCGTTCGATAACTGGACGCCCTGGATCCTCTTGCCGTTGAGCCTGTATTCGGTGATGATGTCGGCGGGGGTGTCGTAGGGGAACATGACGACGTTGTATCTGTCGCGGAGCTCCCTGAGGATGCCGTCCTTCTCTCCGCAGTCGAGGAGCCCTACGGTGATCTCCTTGTTGGAATCGAATTCCATGATCTCCTTGCAGCTGACCTCTCCGACCAGGTTGCCCTCGGATGGCGCGGGGGCCTTCCTGATCTTCTCGATGAGGTCGGGTATGGAATCCTCGTCCTCGGTGATGGCTCCCTTGAGGGTTCCTCCGTTCCTGATCTTGATGACGAGGTCCCTGGTGTCCACGCCGGAGATGCCGGGGACTTTGTAATCTTTCAGGAACTCGTCGATGGTCTTGCCGGCGTACATGTCGGAGGGCTCCTTGCAGTACTCGCTGCAGACGAGGGCCCTTGCGTGGACGCCTGCCGACTGGTGGAAATCGTCGATGGTCCCGTAGTTCCCGATGAGGGGGAACGTCATGACGAGGATCTGTCCTTTGTACGAAGGGTCGGTGAGACTCTCCTGGTAACCGCACATGCCGGTCGCGAAAACAACTTCTCCGAAAGCTTCCGAGCGGTATCCGAAGGGCTCGCCTTCGTAGACCGTCCCGTCCTCGAGGACCAAGTAACTTTTTGCCATCGGGGAATTAACCATCATTTAATAGGTGACCGTCCCGAAAAACAGTGTTAGATATAGGTTGTTAGAAATCCGACAACGGTTGTTTTTTACTGTACAGTTTTTCACAACGGTGATTAGGACGGTCACTAAGTCAGGTCAGAGGAGTTCCTCGTAAATGTCGTCCTCAGGATTGTCCCACTCCTTGGGGAGAACGTACAAACCGGTCTTGGGATCGATATGTCCCGCCTCCGGAAGTGCGGAGACAATGCGGGCAAGTTCATCTTCCTTATTCGTCTCTGTCATAATTGAATATGGCCCTGCAGCTATTTGGCTGTTGGTTCGATTTCAGATACTGAAAGGGTATTCAACAATACGGTGAAAAGAGAACCCTCCGGCATGTGCCAGAGGGCAGGAATTTGTTTAGCGGACCAGGGTGTGGAAGTCCTGCATGGACTTGACACCCATCTGGTTCTTCCTGGCGACGCCGATGGCTCCGACGGCGATCTTGGCGCCGTTGATGGTGGTCAGGAAGGGAATCTCGAGCTCCACTGCGAGCCTCCTCATCCTGTGTCCGTCCCTGACCGCACCGGAGTGGTTGGTGGGGGTGTTGATGACCAGGTTGATGGCTCCGTCCCTCATGAGGGAGGTGGCGTTGGGCTTGAGCTGCTCGTCGTTCTTGAACACC
>CADAGG010000162.1 GCA_902787415.1 methanogenic archaeon | reverse complement strand
GGGCAACGGATCGGGCGTGAACATGACGGGCAAGGCATATTCGCTGGAGGCCGTGGGGAACGCCAACCAGGCGGTGGTCACAGGGATCTTCCGCCTGGATCCGGAGTCGAGCAACTCGATGAGGTCATCGAATCCATATTCGGGATGCCACCGGGAGGATGTCTGCCACACGATAGACGCCACGGTGCCGAGTCCCTCGAAGGGACAGGGAGGAATGGCGGTGGTAGAGGATGTTGGGCATGGAAGGACAGGCAGCTGATGAGTTTTCCGAAGGAAGACCTCGCCGACCCTGTGACGGCCACGGACTACAAGGAGCCGGACCTAATCGGGTATTGGTCCTGAACTTCATGGGCAACAAAGGCGGGTGCTCCTTTACGGAGAACGTGATGTTCACCCTGAACAGGATGCATGGGAGCGATGTCCATGTGGTGGGTTATGAAGAATGAGGCATATGCCTTCCAGTATTGCGGTGACAGGGATGATCCTTCAGTTTCTTTTGGAAGGATCGCCTTCACGCTTCCGGCAAATCCGATGAGCGACAGAGGGCAGAAGGTCTGCCTGTGGGAAGAAGATGAAAACGAGAATAGTTCCGAGAGACGATGTGAGGACGATGCCGAGCATAACCGCTTTGCACGGGCCGAAGGGAGTCCTCGGCAACCAGGAGATCGGGGGGGGCTGCCCTTCTGCATCATCGAGGAGGTCATCTGTGATGGCGGTGGCTTCGGATGCGACGAATGCAGAGATGCTGAAGGACATCAGTCCGACTCTTCTGAACCGTCAGTATAAGGGCGGGGTGTGGATTTTCTATGAAGAGGATTGAGGAATGGGAACTGATTGTGTCGAACGGAGACCATGCCCACGCCTGTATAACGAGAGGCTCGGAGGCAATGGGAACTGTCACCGCGAGGGTGAGTCTCGGGTACGTACTCTTGTACGAGTCACACCCGCGCTGTGCAGTTCGGACTACAAGAGCTTCACGAGGACGCAGAACATCAGGGACGGATGCGCGTTCCTGATATTGGAGATGGTTGATGGATGATTTGAAGGAAACGGCTTTAGTCTTCATCGACCGCGAAGGCAAGCCAGGGGGGGGGAAGGGTCTTCTGATAAGCAGGGGCAAGACCTTCACCCTAAGTGGATTGAGGCAGCATCTGCTGGTGTATGAGGATGGAGTGCATACCGATAGACAGGCGGAACGAATGCAGGGAGAAAAGGCATCCCGGTCATGAATGTGGTGGAGGCATAGGTAAGGACGGAGATCCGATGTATTCCCTCACTGCAAGCATGGGTGGTCATTTCGAGCCTGCGGTATGTCTTTGGGAGGAGTGCGGTGACATGGATGCTGACGACGGTGCAGACACCGAAGGTGAGCGCTGACGTCTCGCCCACATTGGAGAAGACGATCAGCCAGCATCCGCCCCTGGTGATGTTTGAGGTGAGAGATGAGGCAGACGGTGTTCGGCAAGACGACGAGGCCGCACGGGACAGCTTAATCAGTTTGATCTAGGTGGTGGCATACGGGTAAACGAGCTTGTCGTCGAGGAATACAGGGAGACGGCCGTGGCATTCACCCAGAACCAGAGGTGCGAGGTCAGGCTTCTCGGAGACAGGGCCGGGGCCGTGCAGGCGAGGCCGGGGATGAAGCAACAGACTTTCGTGCTGATATGTGAGGGGTGATGGATGTGAGAAGCGTGACGGTGTTCCAGCCGCACTTCATGGAGCTTCTGGGCGCACGTTATGTATGGACGGACGGAGTCTGTCCCACATTGGCGGTCAGGGGGAGCAACAACCGGCCTGTGGTCGTGTATGAGGAGACGGATGATGAGGACACCGACCATATACATTTGGGACAACCTGAACGCATGGGTGTGGGGGAAGTCTGAACTGACAATGCCTTCCCTGAGAACCGCGATGCAGGGCAAGTGGGCGATATGTGTGGAGGAGAGTGATGGAGATATGGATGTCGAACCTGGGGGAGTCATTGAGATTCGGGGGCCATGTGTTCAAGGATGTATGCCCCACCTTGAGGGCGACTGTGACGGGGGATAATATGCCGCCCTACGCAATCATAGGGGGGAAGATGAGATGAGCGGAGAGATATTCCTTGAGTCGCATCCGGCTGACTCAAGGATAAGGATAGATGAATCGGGAACAATACAGACATTGCGTTCCCGTATGGGTACCGGTGGGCCAGCTGTGGGACGAGCCCGAGAACGATAAATCCCCTTGTCTGAGGGCGAGGGGCGGAACAGGGGGCAACCAGAATCCGATGGTCCCCGAGGAGGACAATGATATGAGTGGACATTATGTCGTGCGCCGTATAACCCCGAAAGAATGCGAACGTCTGCAAGCATTTCCAGACAATTTTACGAACATAGGCGACTGGGTCGATAAAAAAGGCAAGCCGCGCAAGACCACCGACGCCGCGAGGTATAAGGCACTTGGTAATTCGATGTGTGTAAACACTATGCGCGCGATTGGAGTGCGTATCGACTGGGCATTGGCGAATCCCATAACCGGGGACACGTCGGAGAAGCTGGACTGGCAGCCCGACCTCTTCGGTTTCTGACATGGCGAGTATCAGCGGAGG
>CADAGG010000161.1:1798-2434 GCA_902787415.1 methanogenic archaeon | reverse complement strand
CTTGGACGGTTTGTCGTCCACGAGCACGATGTCGGCCGCCTCGACGGCGGAGTCGGACCCGAGGCCGCCCATGGCGATGCCCACGTCGGCCCTCGCGAGCGAGGGGGTGTCGTTGATGCCGTCGCCCACGAACACGGTCATGCCGTCGGTGGACTCCATGATGGATTCGAGCCTGTCGAGCTTGTCCTCGGGCAGGAGCTCGGCCTCGTAACTGTCAAGACCCAGACTCTCCGACATGTGCCTTCCCATGGCCTCCGAGTCGCCGGTCAGCATGACCGTCCTGACGCCGAATCCCTTCAGCTCGGAGACGGCCTGCGCGGAGTCCTCCTTCAGGGTGTCGGAGATCAGGATGTGGCCCGCGTAGACCCTGTCCACGGCCACGTACACATGGGTGCCGGCCTCGTCCGATACGGGGGGTTCCAGGCCCAGGTCCTGCATGAGGGCGGCGTTCCCGACGGCGACCTCCTTCCCCTCCACGGTGGCGGTGAATCCCTTGCCGGGGATGTGCGCCGACTCGGCTCCCTCGTCGGGCTTGGCGATCCCGGCATAGGCGCAGATGGACCTCGCGATGGGGTGGGTGGAGAGCGCCTCGGCCTTGGCGGCGTACCTGATCAGGTCCTCCTGGGTCATGCCCTC
>CADAGG010000161.1:0-1792 GCA_902787415.1 methanogenic archaeon | reverse complement strand
TCGCCCTTGGTGAGGGTGCCGGTCTTGTCGAAGACGGCGGTCTTCACGCCGGCCATGGCCTCGATGTAGTTGCTCCCCTTGATCAGTATGCCCTTCTTCGAGGCGTTGCCGATTCCGCAGAAGTAGCTCAGGGGGATCGATATGACGAGCGCGCAGGGGCAGGAGACCACCAGGAAGATCAGACCCTTGACCACGAAGTCGACCCACCTGTCGGGCCACAGGAAGGAGGGGACGGTGGCGATGAGCAGGGCGCAGACCACCACGAAGGGGGTGTACACCCTGGCGAACCTGGTGATGAACCTCTCCGACCTGGACTTCCTGGTGGCGGATTCCTCTATGAGGGAGAGGACCTTGGCCGCGGCGGAGTCCTTGTAGCGCTTGGTGACCTCTATCTTGACTGCCTTGTCTGTATTCACATAGCCGCTGAACACCTCGTCGCCCCTGGAGGCGCGGCGGGGCACGGGCTCCCCGGTCATGGCCTTGGTGTCGACGAAGGTCTCCCCGCTGACGATGATACCGTCCAGGGGGATGAGCTCCCCGGGCCTGACGATGATCATCTCGCCGACCTCCACGGCATCGGTCCTGATCTGCTCTATGCCCTCGGGGCGCACCACGGTGGCGTAGGGGGCCTTCAGGTCCACCAGCGCCTTGATGGAGGTGCGGGTCCTGTCGACGGCGCGGTCCTGGAAGAACTCACCGATCTGATAGAACAGCATGACCGCCACGGACTCCGTCCAGTAGCCGTGGTCGCCGATGAGGCTGACCGCTATGGCGCCGACGGTGGCCACCGTCATCAGGAAGTTCTCGTCGAGGAAGCCTCCCTTCACGAGGGTCTTCCCGGCGTTGATGACGACATCGTATCCCACGATCAGCAGGCCGACGAAGAATATGCAGCAGAGGGCGACCTTGCCGATGTCCTCCTCCAGTCCGGGGAGGACGTATTCGAGGATGAGTCCGAAGGCGATGAACGCAAGACCCAGAGCGATGCGGACGGGTAGGAATCTGTTCTCCTCCACGTCGCTCGGGACCTCCTCGTAATCCCACATCCTGAAGTCGGATTCCACCGAGCGGGCGATGTCCCTCACCTTCGCCTCGACCTCCGCGAAGTGCTCCTCGTGGGTCTCGGCGACCTCGATGATCATCCTCTTGTCCACGTAGATGAGCTGCGCGCGGTCGATCTCCTCCATCCGGTTGAGGGCCTCCTCCACCTTCCTGGCACAGTTGGCGCAGTCGATCTCGATGCCGTAGACGTGCCTCACCGTCATTCCTCCCGGATGTGTTCGAGGGCGGTGTCGAGGATCTCCATGATGTGGTGGTCGCAGATGGAGTAGTAGATCTGCTTACCCTCCCTGCGGGACTTGACGAGATGGGCGTCCTTGAGGGTCTTCAGTTGATGCGAGACCGCCGAAACGGACATCCCGACCGCGAGGCTGATGCCCTGTACGCACATCTCTGCGCTGTGGAGTGCCCACAGTATGCGCAGGCGGGTGCTGTCCCCGAAGATCTTAAAGAAGTCGGAGAGTTCCATCACGGTGTCGTCGTCGAGCATCTCCTCGCGGATTTTTTCCTGGAAGTAGTCCTCGCAGCATTCGCAGTCTTTTTCTGTCATGGGAGCCGCCATCATTTGATTGATTGTTCAATTGAACAACTATTCAATTAATAAAACTTGCCCTGCGGTTGGTCTGATATAGGACCAATCATTCTACGTAGCATAGGAGAGACGCCCATGGATGCCAAGGAAGCCGAACAGCTGTGCGTGGAAGCGGTGCAGATAATCACCAGGGAGAGCACC
>CADAGG010000160.1 GCA_902787415.1 methanogenic archaeon | reverse complement strand
TCCCGTCCTATAATAAAAGGTGTGCGTGCGCGCGACTCAGTTCCTGCCGAAGATGTGGTAGTGCCTCGACAGGGTACCGTGCACGAACTGCACGTAGACTGCATCGAGACGCATGTCCCCGGTCTGGAACACATGGGGCAGGACGACGCCCGCCTTGCCGTTCTCGGTGAGCACCCCGGGGAAGGCCTTCAGGGCGCGGGCGTAGATGCTGTCGATGTTCTCCCCGCCGGTCTTGGTGGACCTTCCGTAAGGGGGGTCGCAGGCGACGGCATCTATGTCGTGGAACCTGTCTGGGATATCGCTGATGTCGATGACCTCGAAGTCCGCCAGGGGGAGGTTGTAGAACTCCATGTTCTCGCGGGTTCCGGCCACCATCTCGGGGTCGAAGTCGGAGGCGACCGCCTTCATTCCCATGGAAGCGGCCTCGATGACTATCCCCCCGGTCCCGCAGAACGGGTCGAGGACGGTGCCCCCGCGCTTCACGCCGGTGAGGTTGATGAGCGCCCTCGCGTACTTCGGATGGAGGGAGATGGGCGAGAAGAATGGCCTCTCGCTCACCTTGCGCTCTCTCAGGAGGTCGGCGTCGAACGCCTTCCTCTCGAGGTACAGGTGGATCCTGTCGCTGATAAGCATGCGCACCACCACGTCGGGATGCTTGAGGTCCACGTCGTTGTGCTTCGAGAGGATGTCGCCGATGCGGCGGATGAGCTTCTGCGAATCGACGTCGGGACTCATGCCGCCGAAGCGCCTGTAGCGTATGGCAAAAGAGCCCTCGGGGAGGGTCATGCCCTCCACCGAGGAAAGGTCGTCCGCTTCGAACGAGCCCAGGAACTCACCCATCATATGAGTAAGTGCCAGACGGTCGTTTATGCCGTCCACGCATTCCTCGGGCACGGACACCACGACGTAGCCCGGACCGTCCGAGATCCTGACGGATCTGCCGTCGCTCTCGGTCTCGGCGGTCCTGAGGACCTCGTCCCTGGGCATGTCCTTCAGTTCGCCCAGCAGTTCGAAGAGGTACGCTTTGTTCACGTCTGGTTGAATCATCAGTCCTTAATACCGTCTTCGGTCACGTTGAAGACGGCCTCGCCCTCGGGCATGTTGGGCGAATCGATGAGCCTGGCGATCCTCTTGCCGGCCTTACCCTTCCTGAGGTAGACACGGAAGGTGGCGGTGTGTCCCACCACATGTCCTCCGATGGGCCTGGTGGGGTCTCCGAAGAACGCGTCGGGCTTGGCTGCCACCTGGTTGGTGACCACGATGGCCGCGTTGTTGAGGGTGGCGAAGTTCAGCAGGTCGTGCATGTGGCGGTTGAGGATCTGCTGCCTCTCGGCCAGGGATCCCCTGCCGAGGAACTCCGCCCTGAAGTGGGATGTCAGCGAATCCACGATGAGGAGCTTGACCTTGATCTCCTTGGCGAGCTCCATGGCCTTGTCCACCAGGAGGACCTGGTGCTGGGAGTTGAAGGCCCTGGCGATGTGGATCCTCCTGAGGGTGGTCTCGGGGTCCACGCCGAGGTAGTTGCACATCTGCACGATCCTCTCGGGCCTGAAGGTGTTCTCGGTGTCGATGATGATGACGTCGGAATCCAGTCCTCCCCTGTCCTCGGGAAGGGCAGCTTCCGAACTCTCCGAAGAGCTCGGTGATGGCCTGACTCTCGATGCCTCCCCCGATCAGCTGGTTGAACGCGTCGGAACCGGTGGTGAGCTTGGTTACCGCGGCACGCCTCTGCATGATGGCGTCTCCGGTCTCGAATCCTCCGACGTCCGCGCACAGCTTGGCACCTTCGATGATGTCCTGTGCCTTCTTCTCTCCGATCTCGCAGGTCTCGGCGAGGTCCGAGGGTGCGGCGACCGCGATCGCCATGATGTCCGTGTATCCTGCCTCGCGGAGCTTCTCCGCGATTGCGGGTCCGACTCCGGGTATGTCTTCAAGGGTTTTCTCTCCCATGTTTTTCTCTCCTACGTTACAGACCGAAACGGGAGTATATAAGGTTAAGAGGGGGAGGTCACCGAAAGTACCGAAAGTGACCGAAAGTGAACTTTTTTCCGAGAAAATTTCATTTTTTGCGTTATTTTCGGATCCCGCACTCCCGCGCAGCCGTTCCTGCCGTGATATGGGTGTGTTAAAAAGGCATGTTTTCCCCGCGCGCCCTAATAACTATTATAAAGGTGTGTCAATTTGTGGCAACAGTATGGCAAAGAAAAGGCGTCTTATCAAGGAGGAGCCCGAGGAAGAGTACACGTTCAATCCCTCGGATTTCGACGAGCGCGAGTTCCTTCTCAAAGGCATCTATTCCACCAAGGTGCTCATCCTCGCGATCATTCTCGCTATCGCAGTGGGATTCCTGGCGGCCGTCATTTGGAACAGCCTTTCCGACAAGACCATCGTCGCGGTAGTCGATACCCTGATCGTGTTCTTCGTCTGCGCCATCATGAAGAAACTCTTCGTCACCTGCGGAATCAGGGCAGACCTTCTCGAGACCAAGACCATGCTGGGTAACTACCTCATCTACCTGACCCTGGCCCTCGGAGCCTGCATCCTGTTCATCAACCCTCCCTTCTTCTGAGAGGGCGGATCAGTTCTCCCAGGCCTCTCTGGGCTCGAGGAGTTCGCTGAGGAGCATAACGTCGCATTCCTTCAGCACGGCATCGTGGCCCATTACCTTCAGGGAATCGAGCGGCACGTTCTTGCCGATGCCCGCCTGAGGTATCTCCTTCCTGACCATCTCCTCCGCCGAGGTGTACTGCCTGGGGACCACCGCGTACCATTTCCCGTCGCGTATGAAGGGTCTGACGATGCCGGCGGCGTTCCATTTGTCCAGGAAGGCCTGGGCGTTCCTGCCGTAGGCCGACGGTCCCTCGCGCAGCATGCTGTCCGTGAGGGTGTCGCGGGCCAGCATGAATATTAAGGTGACATTCTCGCCGTCGGCGCCGTGGACCGCACGGAACACCTCGAAACCGAAGCTTTCCAGCTTCTTACCGAGGGCGTATTCCGATTTCCAAATCTGTGCGTAGAGGTTGTCCTCCGCGGTGTCCGGCCTTCCGAGGCGGATCGCCAGCAGGCGGAACAGTCCGGATCCTGCCCGGGAGGCGATCTCCGATGCGGGGAGGGGCTGCCTCGGACGGGGGAAGAAGAATCTCTCGTCGGGATGTGCCAGATATGCTTTGGAAGCGGCTATGAACCTGTTGAATGTGTCCTCGTGGACCGCCGATGCGACGTTGCGCTTGCCGTCCACCGGATCGTAGAAGACCAGGGTGCCCGACAGCTTCGCATGGCCCTTCTCGAGCTCCAGTTCCATGCCCGCATGCCATTCCCCGGCGGCCGCCTCGATCAGGCGGCCGCCTCGATCACTCCGCGGAAGGTGCCGTACCTGAGGACCAGGATCTCGCAGAGGTATCCCGAGAACCCGCGGACGATAGGTTCGGCGCCGTAGGTGCCCACGCCCTTCATGAACTTCTTGAGGAGGCGGATCTGGTCCGCCTGACCCTCCTTCATATGGCTGAGAAGGTACTCGGTGTGGAACGGGGTGCGGTCCACGGCGGTCTCCAGGTGAGAGGTGTCCTTGATGTGTATGTTGGGGACGAGGTCCACGTCCACGCCCTCGAAGACGGCGCTGGTGTAGGGATGCTCCGCGTACATGCGGGTGCCGTGCAGGACGTCCTCGCCTATCCTCAGGCCGGTGTCCACCAGCTCGCTGCGGGGGGTCTCGGGCGGGAACATTATGAAGAGGTCGAGGTCCGGGTCGGAGAGGTAGGTGCCCTTGGAGTAGGAGCCTACGAGTTTGAGTTCCGCCTCTATCCCGTGCTCGTCCATGTATGCGCGGACGAGCTCCACCAGGTGTTTGGCAACCGTATCGATGCGCTCGGTCTCCTCCGCGGTGGGGCGTATCCGCTCCAGTATCTGCTCTTCCAGGCTCATTTCTTTCCCTCCGGCATGTCGGGGGCCCAATGGGGGATCCAAAGGTCGTCCGGGTAGGTATCGGCCTTCCCCAGTGATAGCTGTTCGCCTATGTCCAGCGTCATGAGGTCCTCTCCCGCCACGGTCCTGACGCCGGTGGCCTTCTCGCACATGGCGGCCTGTCCTGCGGGGTCGTGCCTGAGCATGACGATGCCCATGTGGATGAATATGCAGAGCTCGGGCTTCACCTGCTCCACCATCTCGATGGCGGTGTCGGTGCACATGTGGTATCTGATGCGGTTGCCGTGGGGGGTGGTGACGGGCAGGATCAGGACCCTGCTGCCCTTGTACTGTTCCCCGATCTCCCTGTCGTAATCGGTGTCGCTGACGTAGGATACCGTCCCGTACGGGGTGTCGAATCTGAAGCCGACGTTGCAGGGGTCGCTGTGCTTCGCCTTGCATATCTCGGTCCTCATACCGTCCACGTCGAGGACGTCCCCGGGCCTGAAGGACACCGTCCTTTCCGTAAGACCCAGATGGTACGGGGAGAGGCAGGGGCCGAGTCCCTCCACCCCTTCGATGACGGAGGGGCTGCCGTAGGTGGATCCCCTCATCACCCATCCTCCGCGGGTCATGCCCTCGATGACCGAGGGTGCATCGGAGTAATGGTCGGGGTGGGCGTGCGATATAATCACCGACTCGGTCCTTCCCAGGTCGTAGTGTATGCGCCTCATCTGCGTGAGTGCCCCGGGTCCGGGGTCGATGTGCAGGAAATGCGACGGCTCACCGTGCTCGAAGAGCATGCCTCCGGTGCAGCGGGTCTGGTACATGGTGGTGTGCCTCCCCCCGCCGGTCCCCAGGAAAGTGATACGGTAAACCATCTTATCGGGCTGTGAACGGCTTTGCAGTATTTTGTTTTGTCTTCGTACGGGCGCGCGATTGGGCTAATTATAAAAGCAAACGTCCTGTTCACGGATGCATGATTACAGTCTTCCGCGACGCATGGATCGTCACTCAGAACGCCAAACGCGAGGTCCTCAGAGGGGATGTCGTCGTGGACGGCGAGAGGATCGTCTCCGTCGGGCCCAAGTTCAACGGCACCGCCGACAGGGAGATCGACTGCTCCGGCGACATCGTCATGCCCGGTATGGTCAACACCCACACCCACATCGCCATGACCGTGATGAAGGGAGTCGTAGACGACCTCCTCTTCCCCGACTTCCTCGACAAGACTTTCAAGATCGACGCGGACCGCACCGATGCCGACCTGGCCCTCGGAACCAAGATCGGATGCATGGAGATGATGCTCTCCGGCACCACCACCTTCGTTGATTTCTACTATTCCGAGGACGTCATCGCCAAGGCCACCCAGGAAGCGGGGCTCAGGGGAGTCTGCTGCTGGTGCTGCCTCGACGAGGACAAGACA
>CADAGG010000159.1 GCA_902787415.1 methanogenic archaeon | reverse complement strand
ATCAGAAAAGGATGGGATTTTCACGGCCAAGAAGAAGAGTTTCCTTGACAAGGTCGCCACCAAGACGACCAACAAGCTCGCGGACAAGGTAGCGTCAGGTATCGTAAAGACGATGACCACCAAACCCAAGACCAGGGATTCGGGGAACTCCACCGTGGCCAAGAGCACCGGCACCAAGAGGACCTCCGCCAAGCAGGAGGCATCCGACAAACCGGACGCGGACACCATGGCCATGAGGTACAACACCAAGAGATGCCCGGAGTGCCAGGCGCTGTGCTTCAACTCTCCCGCGGTATGTCCTTACTGCGAGGCCGATCTGAAATCGGTGAAGCCCCTCACTCCCAAGGAGTTCGACGAGCTCTCGAAATGATCAGATGATCTGATCCAGAATGATGTTCTGCCTGTCCCCCGCTTCCTCGAGGGAGCTGCAGTCGCCCACGATCCTTCCGATCTTGATGCACTTGTACTTCCAGACGGGTTTTCCGTCCTCGCCGCTGAGCGGGGTCGGTCCGTAGAAGATCACCAGTGCGTTGACGCCGGGCCACCATGCGATGTCCCCCACGTCGAAAACGGTCTGCCTCTCGGCATCGCTCTCGACATCGACAGGCATCTCGAAGAAAAGCGTCCCGGTCAGGTCGTTGGCCGCGGCGGTGAAATGGTGTGCGGAGAACCAGACCGCCTGAGAGAGTTCCGAATCGTCAAGTTCGGCGTCGTATTCGCCGCTCCTTGCGATGATCCTCATCTTAAGCATGTCCGGTCCTCCGTTTGGAGTTTAATCAGTTCTTGCGCTCGAAGAGAGCCCTGACCTCTTTACCGGTGGTCTCGAGGAGGGTCTTGGAGTCTGCGTCCATGAGGGCGTGGAGCTTGGCGAGGTGGTTCTGCTCGTACTCGGCGCGCCACTCCTTCTTGAACTCTCCGGACTCGATCATGTCGTAGACCTTCTGCATTCCCTTGACGGACTCGTCGGTGATGATGAGGTCCCTGCGGGTCAGACCGCCGTACTTGGCGGTGTTGGAGCAGACGTTCCACATGTAGGGCATACCGCCCTTGACGACGAGGTCGATGATGAGCTTGCACTCGTGGCAGCACTCGAAGTATGCGACGATCGGGGGGAAGCCCTGCTTGACGAGGGTGTTGAATCCTTCCTCGATGAGCTTGGAGAGACCTCCGCACTCGATGGACTGCTCGCCGAACAGGTCGGATTTGGTCTCCTGGTCGAAGTTGTCGACGGCGAAGGTTCCGGCGCGGGTGCAGCCCATTCCCTTTGCGAGGGCGAGGGCGATGTCCTTGGCCTTTCCGCTGTAGTCCTGGTGGACGGCGATGAGGGCGGGGACTCCGAATCCCTCGACGAACTGCTGCCTCTCCGCGTCTCCGGGGGACTTGGGTGCCATCATGATGACATCGACGTCCTTGGGGGGAACGATGAGCTTGTAGGTGATGGAGAATCCGTGGGCGAACTCGAGGGCTGCTCCGGATTTGAGGTTGTCCTTGACGTACTTGTCGTAGATCTCGGGCTGGATCTCGTCGGGCAGGAGCATCATGACGACGTCTCCCTCGGCGGCGGCCTTGTCCATGGTGGTGACCTTCATTCCGCCGTCTTCCTTTGCCTTGTTCCAGGATGCTCCGTTCTCCCTGACTCCGACGATGACGTCGAGTCCGGAGTCGCGGAAGCAGAGAGCCTGTGCGCGGCCCTGTGCACCGTATCCGAGAACTGCGATCTTCTTGCCTTTCAGGACTCCGAGGTCGGCATCCTCGTCGTGGTAGATTTTCATGTCCATGGTAATTACCTTGGGGGTGCGATTGCCGACAGGGTATATAGGATTTTATCCGCGTATGCGCGCGTGCGGGATGGGGAAAACGCTACCCCGGACTCCTGGCTTCAGATACGGAATCTTGTGAAGAGGATCACGCCACCCACAAGACCCAGAGAGGCGAAAATCGACAGGGTGAGAGCAAGTGCGGGGAACCTATCGTAGCGGTGAGTGGAGGGATCATCGTGATGGCCGGTCGCGGGGATGTCCTGGATGTCCTTGACGGAAGAGTACTGATAACCC
>CADAGG010000158.1 GCA_902787415.1 methanogenic archaeon | reverse complement strand
ATATCGCGTGCGAACCGATATTAAGAGGGAAACCATCAAAGAGGACATGGAACCCCTGGCATTCACGGACGGCACGGTATTCTCGGAGCGGAGGAAGCTCTACACCGTATCGGCCGCGCCCGGGAAGAGGGTCTACGGGGAGCGCACCCCTGTGATCGACGGCGTGGAATACCGCGAATGGTCCCCCATGCGCAGCAAGCTGTCCGCCTACCTCACCAACGGCGGGAAGGTCCTCCCCATCGGGAAGGGGACGAACGTCCTCTATCTGGGAGCGTCGAGCGGCACCACTCCCTCCCACGTATCCGACATCGTCGGCGACGGGAAGGTCTACTGCGTGGAGTTCGCCCCCCGCATGTTCAGGGAGCTGGTGAAGAATTCGGAGTCCCGCCCCAACATGATGCCCATCCTGGCCGACGCCACCAAGCCCTCGGAGTACGAATTCATGGTCTCCGGGATCGACGTGGTCTACCAGGACGTGGCCCAGAAGAACCAGGCCGACATCCTGGCCGACAACACGTTCGGAGGACGTGACCGAGAACCCCAAGGAGATCTTCCGGAAAGCGGAGGCCCGCCTGAAGGCTAGAGGATTCAGGATCCTCGACGCCCTGAGCCTCGAACCGTACGAGGATTCCCACGAGATGATTGTGGTGGAGAGGGCATGACCCAGACCGATACGGATGAGACCGTCTACACCGTCGCCTTCAAGGATGGAAGATTCCTGATGGTGTGGAATCCCAAGCGCAATGGCTGGGAGATGCCCGGCGGCCACGTGAAGTCCGGCGAGACCCTCGATGAGGGCGCCGTGAGGGAGTTCGCGGAGGAGGCGGGATACGCAGTCAGGATCGTCAAGATGAGGGATCTGGGATATTGCCACGTCTTCGCCGCTGTGCTCGGAGATAAGCTCCCCGGCGCGCCCGAGATGAGGGTGGAACTCTTCGACGGGATCCCCGAGGAACTGTTCTTCGACAGGGCCGAATACGAGGATGTCGTCCCTTGGGCTAGGAAAGAGACCTCTGGCGTGTGACCCTTTACTTTATATATACCCTTATAATAACGAGGTTCAGCCTCGCCGCCTAATGGAGTGAAACATTATGGCAAGAATGCATACTAGAAGAAAGGGAAAAGCTTGCAGCAAGCGCCCCATGATCTCCGAGAACCCCTCCTGGGTCCCCCTCAACGCCACCGAAATCGAGGACCTGGTCGAGAAGTTCACCAAAGAGGGTGTCAGCCCCGCTATGATCGGAATGATCCTCAGGGACCAGTACGCAGTTCCCAACGTCAAGCTCGCAACCGGCAAGACCGTCACCGAGATCCAGGCCGAGAAAGGAGTCAAGGGAGACCTTCCCGCCGACCTCGCCCAGCTCATGGTCCGCGCCATCAACCTGAACAACCACCTCAAGGTCAACCACAAGGACATCTCCAACAAGAGGGGTCTTGCGATGATCGAGGCCAAGATCAGGCGTCTCGAGCGCTACTACAAGGAAAAAGGAGTTCTTCCCGCCACCTGGAAGTACTCTCTCGCTAACGCAGAACTGATGCTTAAGTGAGGTACATGGACGATTCCGTCCTCCCTTCCAAACTTCTTACAGACCTTACACTGGCCGCGGACACCGTCCGCGGCCACGACTTTATTCACATCTATTCTCATTTCGATACCGACGGCCTGACCGCCGCCGCTATCGCCGCCAAGGCGCTCGCCAGGGCCGGGAAGGAGTTCATCGTCACCATCTTCCCCACTCTCACCGAGTCGCAGATGGAGATCATCGAGGGTTCTGAGGACGAATGCGTCCTCGTCACCGACCTCGGGGCCTCCTACGTGAAGCGCTTCGACGCCATGAAGCAGGACGTGGTCATCCTCGACCACCACACCGTCGGGGACCTGGCGACCAGGGTCTGCTACGCGAACCCCCACCTCTACGGCATCGACGGCATGACCTCCGGATGCGGAGCGAGCATGTCGTTCCTTTTCGCCATCACCCTCGATGAGAAGAACTGGGACCTGGCCCCGCTGGCCATCATCGGCATGGTGGGGGACAGGCAGCACCTCAACGGCATGTCCGGGATCAACACCTACATCT
Organism: methanogenic archaeon; assembly: GCA_902787415.1. Lineage (GTDB taxonomy): Archaea > Thermoplasmatota > Thermoplasmata > Methanomassiliicoccales > Methanomethylophilaceae > Methanomethylophilus. The sequence continues at coordinate 505 of CADAGG010000158.1, read as the reverse complement.
TCGCCGAGGCCTCCAAGAGGGGCATGGTGGAGACCATGCAGGGTTCCCTCATCCCCTACGGGAACATCTCGACCGAGCTGTTCATGAGCACCGAGCCCTTCATCAAGGGCGTGAGCGGGGACTCCGAAGGCACCAGGAAGTTCCTGGAGCAGGCGGGCATCGGGCCCGACAAGAGCCTCAGCAGCCTCACTCCCGAGGAGTCCATCAGGCTGTCCTCGCTGATAGCCGTGAAGCTCATCGAACAGGGCGTCACCAGGGACAAGCTCGAGGAATGTGCCAGGACCAGGTATTATCTGCCCGCCTGGGGCACCGACGCGGAGACCATGTCCTCCGTGGTCAACGCCTGCGGACGCCAGGAAGTGCCCGGCGTCGGCGTGGCGGTATGCCTCGGCGACGGAAGCGCCCTGGAGCAGGCCAAGTACATCGACGCCGAGTCCAGGAAGAAGGTCATGGACGCCGTGTGCGACATCGTCAACAAGTCGAAGATTCAGGAGATGGACCACAT
>CADAGG010000157.1 GCA_902787415.1 methanogenic archaeon | reverse complement strand
CACGTGATTCTTCGTGATGCGGTCCCTCTGGAAGAGGATAATGTTCCTGAGGAGTCTGCCGGATCCGAAAGTGTTGCGACGGAAGAAGTCTCCGCTGAATGAAAACAGGTCCGCCATCTTTCGGATGGCGGTAAATGGTTTGTTCAGATCTTCTTGTTCTTGATCAGCCACATATCTATTGCGAAGAATGCGACGGTGAACGCTGCCAGCACGCCCAACGCCCAGAAGGGGAAGGCATATATGTCAAGGGTCGCGGCCCTAATGCACACGCTCGATTCGGTGAGGGGCAGTGCGTACAGAGCGGTCTGTGCCCAGGCGGGAAGTGAGGAAACCGAGAAGAACGTACCGCACAGGAAGGTCATCGGGGTGATGACCAGGGAGCTGAAGGTCGCCATAGCGGCGTGCGATTTCGCCAGGAGCGCGGCCGTCACTCCGAGAAGCGAGAACGTGAAGCAGGCGCAGAGCAGGCTTATTATGAACATCGGGGTGAGATGCAGGAAGGAGGGTTCCAACGCATATCCGATGATGAACATCAGGCTGGTGCTGAGGAGACCGCGGCAGACGCCGATGATCGATTTGCCGATGACCATGGCCGCATCGCTGATGGGGCACATCATCATCTCGTCGAAGCACCTGTAGTACAGCCTCTGGACGTTGAGCCTGGTGGATGTTGCACTGTACGATGCCGAGAGCGATGACAGGGCGATGATACCAGGGATGACGAAGTCAAGGTAGGGGACCGTTATCCCGTCGACTTCGACCGCACCGGCCTTGAGTCCGTATCCGAACGCAAGTAGGTAGAGGATAGGAGTTACGAGGCTGGAGACCAGGATGTTACCGATGGTGTGCTTCATGTAGCGCATGTCGCCCCATGCCACGTGGTAGACGTCTTTGAAGAACGACATCACATCTTCCCTCCCATCTTCTTCTCACCGGAGAGCATGAATCCGTTGTCTCCGATCTTGTTCCCGGTCATCTCTACGAAGCTGTCGGAGAGGTTGGTCTTGCGGGTGGTGATGGTATACGTGTCGTCAAGGCTCTTGGCATACTCGTCGGCCTCCGCCTTAGTGCGGAAGTAACGGTACTGGGTCTTGCGGTCGGGACCGAAGTATTCGACCGTGAACTCGCCCAGTTTCTTGGCGAGGTTTTCGGGGGTGTCCTCGGCGATGATCTTACCTTTCTCGATGAAGCCGACCCTGTTGCAGAGCGATTCCGCCTCCTCGATGTAGTGGGTGGTGAGGAAGATGGTCATTCCCTCTTCGTTGAGCTTTCTCAGGAGATCCCAAAGACCCCTGCGGGCCTGGATGTCTAGGCCCACGGTGGGCTCGTCCAGGAAGAGGAGCTTGGGCTGGTGGACCAGGGCGCACACGATGGCGACCCTCTTCTTCCATCCGCCGGAGAGCTTGTCCACCTTGTAGTTGTAATAATCTCCGAGTCCGATGTACTCGGCGAGGTCGTCGATGCGTTTCTTGCGCTCGGAGCGGGGGATGTCCTGATACATGGCGTGCACCATCATGTTCTCCCACACGGTCAGGTCCTTGTCGAGACTGATCTGCTGCTGGATGACGCCGATGGCGGCCTTGGAGGCCCTGGGCTCCTTGACGATGTCATGCCCGTCGATGAGGACGGAACCCTCATCGAAATTCGTTAGCGTACTGAGGACCCTTACGGTGGTAGTCTTCCCCGCCCCGTTGGGCCCCAGGAAGGCGTACATCTCGCCGCGTTTGACGTGCATTGAAATGCCGTCGAGGGCGTTCTTGTCACCGTATCTCTTAACGAGTCCGTCTACCGAGATGATGTAATCATCACTCATTTCGACACCTATATCGGATGAATAATCCCACCGTCATAATTAATGTTAATCTTTATTAGGAAAACCTAAACAGCCTTTGACATAACAATGATTTACAGGCCGCTTGAAGTTGGTTTGGTTATCCATGTGTTTTTACAGAGGGTATTTAACCAATCGAGCGTATTGGGTCTCAATCGGATGCATGCTCCAAATAGAGTTGCGGCCGACTGATATAAGGTGAGAGAATGAAAGGAAAATTATACGGCATAGGGGTAGGCCC
>CADAGG010000156.1 GCA_902787415.1 methanogenic archaeon | reverse complement strand
GGGCCCCGTACCCTTTTTATCGTTCCTTCACGCTATGCCATATCGGAAGGGATGCTTTTTGGCAAACAAGAAGAAGAAAATAGTCAAAGCGCAGGGAGAGAGCGGATTCCTCATGTCGTTCGCGGGAGGACTCATCTGCACCCTGCTCCTGGTCGTGGCGGTCCCCATCGTCTGCGACATCCTCATCAAGCCCGTAGTCGTGGACCTCATCGGCGACACCGCGATCGCATCGCTGTCGTCCGGAACCATCGTCACCATCGTGATGTTCATCGTCTGGGTAATCTTCTCCATGGTGTTCGGGGGAAGCGCCATCTTCAAGCGTTTCGGCGTCATCGGCGTCATCGCCCTGATCGCCGCCTACTGGTTACTCGGCAGGCTCATGGACGCGGTGATCCCGGTCGCCGTGATCATCATCATGATCATCTGGTCCTACCACAAGGGCAAGAAATGAAACCTCCGCGGGGGATTCCCCGCACCTTTATTTTTGAAACAAAATGCGACGTCTGGGTCACTTGGTTTTCTTGACGTCGACCTGCACTCCGGGGACACCGGTGTTGACGATGTACGGGGTGCCTCCGTGGAGCGTGATGGCCCTCGCCACCTTGTCGGGATGGTCGGTCAGCGCGATCATGCATCCGCCTCCGCCGGAGCCGGTGAGCTTGGCGCCGTAGGAGTATGGGAGCGAGCACTCCACCAGTTTGTTGAGCTGGGGGCAGGACACTCCGAGGATGGACAGGAGCTTGTGGTTCTTGGTCATGAGCGAGCCGAGGCCCACGCGGTCGTCCTGCTTCATGCGCTCCATGCCCTCGAGCGTGATGTTGGCGATCTCGTCGACGATCTCCGCCGCGAAGGTGTTGCTGTCCCTGTACTTGCGGACCTTCTCCACCAGCGGGCCGGTGGGTGCCTTGATCCCGGTGTGTCCCACGACGAAGGTCATCTCGGGCACGTCGAACTCCGACACGTTCCACGACCTGTCGTTCTTGGAGATCCTCCACAGCTCCCTGCCTATGCCCACCGGGCAGTTGAGCGCCACGCCCCCTCCGTGCGTGCAGGTGGATGTGTCTATGGGGCTTGCCCTGCCCTGTGCGTTCCATTCGGCGTTGAAGGCGTCCTTGGCTATGGATTCCTGGTCGGTATCCCTCCCGAGGAGCTTCCTCACGGCCAGAGAGAGCGACGACGAGAGCGCCGCCGATGAACCCAGCCCCGAACTGGTGGGGATCTGGGTGCCGGCATCCATGGAGATGCCGGAGAGCCCGTTGTCGTTTATGACCGAGCTTATGTGCGGATGCACGAACGCGGGGACGCGCCTCCCGTTCAGTATCATCTCACCGCTCCTGGATACCCTGCAGTAGAACCTCCTGTTGATGGCCAGCGCCACGGCGGGTTTGCCGTAGACGACTGAGTGCTCGCCCAGGATGATCATCTTGCCCGGGGCGGAGGCCGATACCGCAGGTTGTCCGTTCATTCCTCGTTGAGCCTGTATTTGCTGAGGGTCTCGTAGATCGCGTCGTTGGGGCTCCTCATCCCGAGGGCGGGCTGACCCATGTCCCACCACTGCTCCTCGAACTCGTGGACGGCGTTGACGTAATCCTCGTCGCTCTCGAACTTGGACCTGTCGACGCCCTCGATGGCCTTGCGGGCCTCCTTCATGATGTCGACCTCGTACTTCTTGTTGGCAAGTGCCAGACCGAGCATGTTGTCGAAGCAGTAGGAGGTCTCCATGGCCACGTCCGTGGTCGGGGAGTCGAAGAGGAGGTCCAGCGTGCTGTTGACGGCCATGATGAACATCATCTCCCACTTCTTGTCGTCGGGGATGCCCTGGCTCTCGATGTGCTCGGTGAGCTCGTTGAACATCAGGTCCCTCATGGCCTGTGCCCTTGCGGGGTTCTTGCCCCAGAGCTGCTTCTCCGCCGATTCCTCCTCGGTGGGTTCTATCTCTCTCGTGATCTCCCCGGTGATGGGGTCCACATCCACGCGGATGTTCTGTTCGTCTGACATTTATCTCCTCTCCTTTCTGAGTTTGGTGTACACCGATGCGAGGATGTCCATCCCTTTGGAGATCTTTTCCTCGTC
>CADAGG010000155.1:1615-3701 GCA_902787415.1 methanogenic archaeon | reverse complement strand
ATCGGTTTCAAGACTCACTAAAATCATGGATAATGAGGTCTGGTATTCGTCACAAGAACTCATGGATCTGCTGAACCTGCATTCGCGTTCTATGTTTCTAACGCATTACCTTAAGCCAGCGATTTCGAGGGATTTCATCGAGATGGAGTATCCCGACAGTCCGCGCAGCAGGTATCAAAGGTATAGACTGAAAATGAATTGACCCTAGGGGTTTTCCCCCTCTGGGTCATGAAAGGTTTTCACTCCTTGGGAGCGGCCGCTTCCTTGAGGATGCGCTCAACGTCCGCCACATCGTTCATGCAGGGGATGGGCTTGGGGACGTTGTTGAGGATGGTGTCGGGATCCTTGAGACCGTTTCCGGTGCAGATGCAGACGACCTTCTCGTCGGGCTCGATGATTCCCTGGGCCCTGAGCTTCTTGAGTCCGGCCACGGATGCGGCGGAGGCGGGCTCCACGCAGACTCCCTCGGTCCTTCCGAGCAGGAGCTGGGCCTGGATGATCTCCTCGTCGGTGACGGTGGTGCAGACTCCCTTGGTGTCGTACATGGCCTTGAGCGCCTTCTTTCCGGAGATGGGGTTTCCGATACGGATGGCGGTGGCGATGGTCTCGGGGTTGGGCTCGGCGATGACGTCCATGGAACCGTCCTGGAAGGCGGTTGCGACAGGGCAGGAGCCGGCGGCCTGGATTCCGGTCAGCTTGGGCATCTTCTTGATCCATCCGACCTCCATGAGCTCGGTGCATGCCTTGTAGACGGCCCAGATGTTGGCGGCGTTGCCGACGGGCAGGATGATCCTGTCGGGGACCTCGTAGTCAAGCTGGTCGATGATCTCGAAGAGGACGGATTTCTGTCCCTCGGGCCTGTAGGGGTTGATGGAGTTGAGGAGGTAGAGCTTCCTCTCGTCGTGCATCTTCCTGGCGAGTGCGAGGGCGTCGTCGAAGTTGCCGTCGACGGAGAGCACGTTGGCGCCGAAGAAGAGCGCCTGTGCCAGCTTACCCATGGCGACCTTGCCGGAGGGGAGGAACACGGCGCACTGCATACCTGCTTTGGAAGCGTATGCTGCGAGGGAGGCGGAGGTGTTTCCGGTGGATGCGCATCCGACGACCTTCGCTCCGAGCTCCTTGGCGTGGGAGACACCCATGGTCATTCCGCGGTCCTTGAAGGATCCGGTGGGGTTGAGTCCCTCGAACTTGACGAAGGAGTCCTTGACGCCGAGGGCCTCTCCGAGGGCCTCGGTCTTGTACAGGGGGGTTCCTCCTTCCTGGATGGAGACCTTGTTGGCCTCGTCGACGGGCATGAAGGGCGCGTACCTCCAGACACCTAGCTTCTTGGACCTGAGGTCCTCGGGGGTGATCTCCGAGACGGCGCTGAGGTCCATCTTTACGGTCAGAAGTCCATTACACTTGGGGCAGAGGTTGGCGTAAGGGTCGGTGACCTCTGCGCCGCACTCCCAACATACTACTTTGTGTGCTGCCATGACAATCAAATCCTCCTGCATCCGGCGCCGCAGTCGGTCACCCAGATGTCGCATTTTAAGCCGTTTTCGTTGAACACCTTCTTCACGGCGTCCCCGATGATCTCTCCCTTGTGGGTGTCCTTGTCGTAGAAGGACATCACGCAGGGTCCGGATCCTCCCAGGAAGGAGACCAGGGCGCCGTGGGACATGGCGGCCTTCTCGGCATCCTTCAGGTGGGGGACGAGGTGGGCGCGGGCCGGCTCGAAGACCACGTCTCCGATGGACCTGCCGATGAGGGGCAGGTCGCCGGTGGACATTGCATATACCAATGAGGCGGCGTGGCCGACGTGGTAGACCAGGTCCTTGATGGCCACGCTCTCGGGGAGAACGGCCCTGGCGGCCGCGGTGAGGACCTCCACGTCGGGGAGGGCCACGACCAGGCCGAGGTTCTTCGGGGGTTCGACCCTGAGGACCTCGAAGGGCTCGTAGGAACGGATGATGGTGAATCCTCCGAGGATGCACGGCGCGACGTTGTCGGCGTGCATAGTGCCGGAGGTGTACCCTTCTGCAGCCGCAGCGCAGAGGATGACATCGCTGAGGGGGAGCTTCTCGCCGGTGAGGACGTATCCCAA
>CADAGG010000155.1:0-1552 GCA_902787415.1 methanogenic archaeon | reverse complement strand
CACCTCGACGCCGAAGTCGGCTCCTGCCTTCTTCAGGACCTCCTTGAGGGCGATGGTCACAGAGTTCTTCTCGGGGTCGGTGGTGATCTTGTCCGCACCGGGTCCCTCGATGCTGCTGATGACGATGCCGGAGGGGATCTTGCGTCCCTCGACGATGTCGTACGGTTCGTGGAAGGCGAGGCCGAAAGTATCGAAGCCCGCACCGATGTTGGAAGTTGTGGCGGGGGCCGCGATCTTCACCCATTCGTTGCTCATTGGTATCTCCTGCGTGCGAGTATTCGTCCCTAATAAAAAAAGGGTTGGACGGCGGGACACGCGGACGGGTTCAAAGCTCGTCGTACATGACCGCGCGGATCGAGCTCAGGAGCGCCTCGCATCCCTCCAGGATGTCGTCGAAGCACTTGGCGAAGTCGCCGGTGTACCAGGGGTCCTCCACGTCGCGGAACTCGCCGGTGTGCTGCATCAGCCGGGAGACCTTGGTGCCGGGGTCGCTCCCGCAGAACAGACGGAGGTTGCGGAGGTTCCTCGAGTCCATGGCAACAATGAGATCGAACCTGTCATAATCGTCCTGTCTCATCTGTCTGGCACATCTCTTCTCGAAGGGGATTCCCCTGCGTCTCAGCTCCTCCTTCGCGGGAGGATAGATGTCGTTCCCGAGCTCCTCCGTGCTCGTCGCACAGGACTCGATGTAGATCCTGTCGGAGAGCCCCTCCTTCGCCACCAGGTCCTTCATGACGAACTCGGCCATGGGCGAACGGCAGATGTTGCCGTGGCAGACGAAGAGGATGCGGACGGTCATGTCCGTCTCAACGGGCACGGACGTATATATCCTGTTGGGGATACCCCACGCGTGACAGACGTTCAGGTGATCGGTCTGAAGGGGGATTTCTCCTTCGACGACGCGGTTAGACATTTCACCTCCCTCGGAGGGGAGGTGGTACTCTTCGATCCTTCCGTGGTGTGCGGGAAGGCCCACATTGAGAGTGCGGTCATGCACGCCGACAGGGCCTTCGCCGAAGGCACCAACCGCGCCCGCAACATCCTGACCGAGATCGTCCTCTATGCGGCATGCGAGAGGCAGATCGGGAAGGCCATGAAGAAGATGGGTCCCAAAGAGGGTTCCGAGGGCATGGTGGCCGCAGTGCTGAACGTCAAGGGAGATCTGAAGCTCGATGCTCTCGGGGCGGTGAGGGACGATTCCCTCTGCGATGCCTCCGAAGAGAAGGCGAAGAACCTCGGAGCAGAGCTGTTCGAAGGGATACCTCCGGAGGAGTGCGTCCTCGAACAGGTGGCCATGGTCGATCTGCTGAAACCGTGATACCATGGACCGCATCGACATTCTTCACGGTATCATCGAGAAAGAGGATCCCGACATATTCTGGGCCCGCGAGGGGAAACTGAGGAAGATCCTGGAAGATACCGCGCTCAGTCCCGAGGATAAGGAACAGATCCTCCGTGCCTGTTCCGAGGAGAGGAAGCTCACCAAGAGGTTCCTGTCCGAACCTTCCTTGGATAAGACGGCCGATGTGCAGAAGGAGCTCGAGCAGAAGGT
>CADAGG010000154.1 GCA_902787415.1 methanogenic archaeon | reverse complement strand
GCGCTCGACTATCCTGCCTATCCCCCGGGCGGTCCCGATAAGAGAGGCCGGAACCGCAATATCTTTAAGGAATGAGTAGTCGAAACTGCGCATGATATAATATATTATTGCATATATTTAAGAATTTTATATGCAATAAAACCCTCAATATGCATATAATATTGCATCTAAAAACAAAAATTATATGCAATAAAATGCACAGAATCTCCGTGAATTCTTCAAATAAATTCACATCTGGGTCTTTTCGAATATGCACTCGAAACGGCGGCGAACGGTACCGAAACGGGTGGGATCCTCGCACAGACGGACGGACACCTTCTCCGATCCTGAGAATGCCGAGAGGATGTCCTCCTCCGACAGATAACGGTAGAGGATGCCGTTCCTGACGTCCTCCTTCTTCCCATCGGATCTCATATCCCCCTCGGCGAAGCACCTGAAATAGAACCGGCCTCCGGGACGCAGCACCCTGAATGCCTCCTCGACCGCGCCGGGGAACTCCTCCGCGGTCAGATGCTCGAGGACGTGGACGGCTACCACCGCGTCGAAGGAGGAATCGGGGAACGGCAGTCTGCGGACGTCGCCCTGCACGAACTCCGCCCTGTCCCCGTAGCGGGAGATGCAGGAATCCACGGCGGCCCGGGAGAAATCCAGTCCCGTCACGGCTGCGCCCCTCCCCAGGAGCGCCTCGGCGGTCTTCCCGTTGCCGCAGCCCAGCTCCCCGCAGCCCAGCTCCAGGACGCGGTCGCCCGGACGTATCTCCGTCCAGGAGATGTCAGCCACCCCCCTCCAGGGGCGGTCCTGACCGCGGTAGAGTGAATCCCAAGCCTCCTGCTGGCCTTCCATGCACGCGCATATCCTTAATAATAAAAAAGCATGCCACCCGACAGTAAAAGTGGTCCCCATGATGTGGAATCCCCGTATCGAGACAATGCCGCTGGACAAAATCAAGGAAATGCAGCGGATCCAACTGAAGAAGCTCGTGAACAACCTCTACAGCTTCAACAGGTTCTATCACGACAGGATGAAGGAGGCCAACGTCTCCCCCCTGGACATCAACACCCTGGAAGACATCCAGAAACTGCCCTTCATGTACAAGCAGGACCTGAGGGACAACTACCCCGACAAGATGTTCACCGTCGACAAGAGCGAGATCGTCAGGTACCACATGTCCTCCGGAACCTCCGGCAAGCCCACCTGCGTGGCCTACACCCGCAACGACCTCGACTACTGGACCGAGGCGCTCGCCAGGTCCCTCACCGCCGCCGGACTGACCTCCGACGACACCATCCAGATCGCGTACGGATACGGACTCTTCACCGGCGGTCTCGGACTCCACTACGGGGCCGAGAGGATCGGCGCCACCGTCCTCCCCGCCAGCACCGGCAACACCCAGAGGCAGCTGGAGATGATGCAGGACCTGCAGTGCACCGCCATCGCCTGCACCCCCTCCTACCTGACCCACCTCATCACCTCCGCCAGGCAGATGGGCATCGACTGGAAGCGCGACATGAAGCTCAGGAGATGCATCCTGGGAGCCGAGCCCTGGTCCGAGTCCATGAGGGCCAAGTTCGAGGCCGAGACCGGCGCCAAGTGCATCGACATCTACGGTACCTCCGAGCAGGCGGGACCCATGTTCTGCGAGTGCGAGTACCAGCACGGACCCCACATCGCCCCCGACATCATGTACATGGAGATCCTCGACCCCGACACCGGCGAGGTCCTCGAGCCCGGCAACAAGGGAGAGCTGGTCTGCACCATGCTCAAGAAGGAGGCCATGCCCATGATCCGCTACAAGATGAGGGACATCACCTCCGTCACCGAGGAGCCCTGCGAGTGCGGCAGGACCGCCCCCAGGCTCTCCAGGATCACCGGCAGGAGCGACGACATGCTCATCATCCGCGGAATCAACGTGTTCCCCTCGCAGATCGAGTACACGCTGATGAGGATCCCCCAGGTCGGCGACCAGTACATGATCAACGTCTCCAGGGAGGGCGACCTCGACAGGATGATCATCCAGGTCGAGATCAAGCCCGAGGCCTTCAGCGACAAGCTGGAGGACATGCAGCAGCTCAGGGCCCACATCGAGTCCGAGCTCAAGAAATACCTTAACATCGCCGTACCCGTCGAGCTGAAGGCTCCCGGAGAGCTTCCCAGGTTCGAGGGCAAGGCAAAGAGAGTAATCGATACAAGGGTGTTCTGAAATGAATGCGAACATAATCACACAGCTTTCTATCTTCGTGAACAACGCTCCCGGATCCCTGGCCAACGTGGCCAAGACCCTCAGGGAGTGCGAGATCAACATGAAGGCCTGCAACCTGGCCGAGTCCACCGAGTTCGGTATCCTGAGGGCCATCGTCGACGACCCCGCCGGGGCCATCGAGAAGCTCCAGAAGAAGAACATCATCGTCAAGAAGACCGAGATCATCGGCGTGAAGATCAAGGACGTCCCCGGCTCCCTCTACGAGGCCTCCAACGTCCTCGGTCAGGCTGACATCAACATCGAATACGGATACGCCTTCACCGGCAAGAACGTGGAAGGCCTCTTCATCAGGGTGGACAACCCCGAGAAGGCCATCGAAGCCCTCTCCAAGGCCGGCCTCGAGCTGGTCAAAGCCTCGGAGATCTGAACATGGGGAACCTGAACGTCGCCGTGGTCGGAGCTACCGGCCTCGCCGACAAGATCGGAAAGAAGGGTACCGTCACCGACATGACCTTCTACGAGGTCAAGGAGGGAAGCGACTCCATCACCCTCATCGAGCCGACCAAGTACCCCGACAAGCTGCAGTCCCTGTTCTACGCCACCGAGATGGCG
>CADAGG010000153.1 GCA_902787415.1 methanogenic archaeon | reverse complement strand
TTTCACGGACGGAAACGGGAGGATGTCGCGTCTGCTCACTTTACTTCTTCTGTACAGGCACGGTTTGGATATAGGTCGCTACATCTCGGTCGAAGAGCGTATCGACAGGACCAAAAGCAGATATTACGCAAGCCTTTCGGAATCATCCCGCGACTGGGCCGAGGGAAAGAACGACTACATGCCGTTCACAAGCTATTGTTTGGATGTGATTCTGTCCTGCTATCGTTCTCTGGACCGGTGTTTTGCAACGATATCCGGAAAGAAGGCGACCAAGAACAACAGGGTGGAAGCTGTTGTCATGAGCAGCCTGTTCCCGATATCAAAAAGAGATATCCTGTCCATGCTCCCGGATGTCAGTCAGACCACTGTGGAAGCGTGTCTCCACAGGATGGTCGAGAGCGGCCTCATCGAGAAGATCGGCGGCAACCGCAACGCCAGATACAGACGGAAACACCAATCGTAAGGTAATCCTCCGACCCACTCCTTATATACTGCGCGGAGATGGAAGATTCGGTAAGATCATGATCGATTTCGACCCCGGAAGCGAAAAACGTGCAGTACCCCCTATCGGGGCATTTAACCTCATCCTCATCGCCATCATAATCGCAGTCATCGGACTGGTGTGCCTCATCGTCAAGGTCGCCGTCGGTGCCGCGGTGTTCGGTGCCGCGGGACTGGTCCTCGGCGGATACTGCATGGGATACGTACACAAGCACGCCGGAGGCGACAGGAAGCTCCTCGCACTCTCCGGAGTCGTTCTCTTCATCTCCGTCATCGCATTCATGCTGGGCTTCGTCGACCTGGCCAACTCTCTGTGATACCATGGTCCTATATCGGGGGAAATACGAACTGGATGGCCTGGCGGCCATCTCCCCCGAGATGGAGAAAGACCGCGATCTGGCGTACGATATCTGCCAGTCCCTCAGGGACGAGCTCCCCTGCGAGATGTGCGGCAGATGCTGCCACCAGCCCAACATCATCGTCCGTCCGGAGGAGGTAGACCGTGTCGCCACGGCGGCCGGCGTTGACCTCTACACCTTCATGACCCAGTACGTCTACCAGACCGGCGACGGACGCATACTTTTCAACAAGCCGAAGGACGGCGCCTGCCGTTTCCTCGGCAAGGACAACCGCTGCACCATCTGGAAGGACAGGCCGCAGATCTGCGACGACTTCCCCTACATGGTCTCCATGCTGATGAGCAGGGTCTACCTCGCACTCACCAATCCCGAGGCGGACATCATGAAGCTCATCGACTACATGGACGACACTTGGCCCTGCACCCGCGACATCAAGGCTCGCATCGCCGGACTCGTCGAAGAGGGCCGCAACAAGCGCAATTCCTGCTGATTTTTCAGCCAATTGCATTATTTTGACGTATAACTTGCTAGTGTACTTATATCGAGTACTGGATTCGATAGTCCGTTAAGGTGCGTCAGATGGTCGACCTGAAGCGGTTTGTTAAAGGGTACATGTGTTATTACGACCAGGCCCTCGCCGAGATCGAGGCGGGTGAGCAGAAGGGACATTGGATATTCATGGTGTTCCCGCAGCTCCGGGAGCTCGGATACAGCGCAGAGGCCAAGACCTACGGCATCGAGGACCGCGCGGAGGCGGAGGAGTTCATGAGGGACCCCCAGCTCGCAGGATACCTCACCGGCGCCTGCCGGGCACTGCTGGATTCCGGACACACCCCCGAGGAGATCTTCGGATATCCCGACGAGCTCAAGATCCAGGCATGCGTGACCCTTTTCAGGTACGTCTCTCCCGAGACCAGGGTCTTCGACGACATCCTCAGTAGGTTCTACAAGGGACAGCCCGACGCAAAGACCCTCGAGATCCTCGGCCGCTGATCATCTGTATACCGCGAGGGTGACCTTCAGCTCCCCTCCGAACTCGACTGGATAGGTGCGAACCGCTTTTTCGGAATAGTCCGGGCCATACCCGTTCAGTTCCAATCTGCCGCCGTCATGTTCGAGGATGAGGCAGTAGGCGCCTTCCCAGGGATAGATCGAATCCATCGTGTTCCTGAGGAATCCGGAGATCCTCCCGTCGCCGAGATCGATGGATGCCGCGGCGAGGTCAGACACCTTCATCACGCGGTCGTCGGGACCGTATCCCAA
>CADAGG010000152.1 GCA_902787415.1 methanogenic archaeon | reverse complement strand
AAGGGCATCGGTGAAAAATCAGAAATTAAAAAATTAGCAGGAGGGGCAGTGCCCCGTACCTGCTTATGCAAGTTTGAAAGAAGTCCAGCAGCGGGGGCACTGGTGGTAGTTGGGCTCTCCGCATTTGGGGCACTTCTCGGCGTCGATGGCGTACTGCTTGAAGCAGGTGCGGCATACGACATAGTGTATGTTCAGGGTGCAGTTGTCACAAAGGGCGGTTGCTGCCATTTTTATTCCTCTGGATTCCGAATGGCTGAACACACTTAAAACTATCACGGTCTGGACAGCCTGCGGACGAGCTCGAACAGGTATCCTTTCGCCTCCGTGAGCGTCCTGAGGTCCATCTTCTCGTCCGGAGTGTGGGCACCGAGGACGGTGGGTCCGATGGAGATGGCCTCCATGCCGGGGTGCTTGTCCTTGATGGTGCTCGACTCCAATCCGCCGTGGGTGACCACCACGCGGGGCTCGCGCCCGAAGTACCCGCGGTAGGTATCGGAGGCGATCCTCACCAGACCGCTGTCCTCGCTCTCCCTCCATGCGGGGAAGGCGACCGGCTCCTCCACCGAGGCCCCGCGGGAACGGAACAGCTCCGACTGGTTGGCGATCAGTTTCTTCAAAGTGGCGAAATCCGAACTCCGGGGTTTGGCCACGATGCGGCCCTCGTCGGCGACCCCCAGGTTGGAGGAGGTCTTCACTCCGTACTCGTCCCTCTCGAAGACCCCGTTGGGGCAGGAGAGGATCGCATCGAGATAATCGGAGGAATCCTTCATGTTCCATGATCCGGAGCACTGCGCGGGACGCAGGGAGAACACGTAGTCCGGCTCCTCCAGAAGGTTCACGCATCCGGCGCTGTACTCCTCGAAGATCCTGTCCACGGGGCAGGACTCGGGAACGGTGAATAACGCGGAGGCCGTCATGGGGATCACATTAGGTGCGGATCCCCCTCTGAAGGATGATATCCTCACGCCCTTCAGCCTGCTCAGAAACTCGGCCACGATACGGATCGCATTCCCCCGGTCGCGGTCGATCTCCCCGGCGGAGTGGCCTCCCCTGAGACCGCTTATCTCCACACGGTACGCCTGATTGGTATCCTCCTCGGGAGAGAACCGGAACACGGCTTCCACATCCGCCGAGCCGGCACTGCCGATGGTGATCTCGTTGATGTCCTCGCTGTCGAGGTTGATGAGCACCCTGCCCGAGAGCCAACCGGGTTCCATGCCCAACGCTCCGATGAGCCCGACCTCCTCGTCGGCGGTGAAGAGACACTCCAGATCGATACCTTCGAGCGAGGGGTCGGTGAGGGCGCACATCATAAGTGCCAGACCTCCTCCGTCGTCACCTCCGAGGGTGGTCCCGCGGGCGGTGATCCATCCGTTCTCTATGTAGGTGTCCAAGGGGACGTTCTCGAAATCGAACTCGTATCCGGAGGCGCAGGTGGCCACGATGTCCATGTGCCCCTGCAGGACTATGGTCCTGCCGGAACCCCTCCTGCGGATCAGGATGTTTCCCGCCTCGTCGGCCTCGTGCTCGAGCTTGTGAGAGTCGGCGAAATCGAGGAGGAACGCCCTGATGCGGTCGAGATGGCCGGACGGACGCGGGACCTTCGTCAGTTCGGTGAAGTACCTCAGCTCGTCGGTGTCCCTGTAATCCGTCCTCCATGACATATGTCCCCGATACGGATGCCCGACACTAAATACTGTTCTCTGAGGGAAAGCATACATATTCTCCGGGAAGGATTCGCTGCCATGGTGTCCGTACGCTTCTACGATTCCCCTCTGGGCCCCATCAGGCTCGTCTGCGAGGATGGTTCCCTCACGGGACTGACTTTCGCTGACAGGAGGGGAACTGAATCCGTATCGAAGCCCGACGAGGCCGCATTATCGGACGCCGTGAGGTGGCTGGACATCTACTTCTCGGGCAGGGAGCCCGATTTTCTCCCCGAGATAAGCCTCCGCGGGACGGATTTCCAGAAACGCGTGTGGACGATTCTCTCGGAAATCCCCTACGGACGGACCCGCTCCTACGGCGATATCGCGAAGGAACTCGCTGAAAACGGAAGGAAGATGTCCGCCCAGGCCGTGGGTAACGCCGTCGGCAGCAATCCGATAGCGATCATCATCCCCTGCCACAGAGTAATAAAGACAGACGG
>CADAGG010000151.1 GCA_902787415.1 methanogenic archaeon | reverse complement strand
GTTAGGGCCGATGCAGAGCGCCAGGGTGAACATGGTCACCAGGAGGATCACACCGATGAGCAGCATCATCTTCGCACGGTGCTTCTTCCTGCCGATGTGCGTCTCGCTCTTTCCGTCGAGAACCTTCCTTATCGCACAGAGCACGCGGTTCTCGTCAGGCATCGTATCTGCCTCCGCTTCTGATTAGGAGATATGCGAACACCGGGACGCCAATCATGGTGGTGACCGCGCCCACAGGCAATTCGTAACCGGATACCAGGACACGGGCCAATAGGTCGGCCACGGTCATGAGCAGACCTCCGAACGCCATGGAGACCGGGAGCATCAGACGGTGGTCTCCGCCGAGGATCATCCTCGCCAGGTGGGGGACCACCAGTCCGACGAAACCGATGATTCCGCAGAATGCCACGCAGAACGAGGTGAGAACGGATGCGACTATCAGGATCATCCTGTCGAACTTCTTCGCATTCAGACCCATCTGCATCGCCTGGTCCTCTCCGAGCAGGACCAGATTGAGCTCCTTCGCCCATATCAGGGGTACCAGGGAGAGGGCGAAGCAGGGGATTAGGATCAGCCATACCGTGTCCCAGGAGACGGATGCGAACGATCCGTAAAGCCAGGAGAGCGCGTTGGACATCTTGGTCCCGGAGCGTATCATGAGTATCGACTGTATCGCGGAGAACACCAGGCCCACCACGATACCTGCCAACACATAGTTGATGGATTTCCCTCCGGTCTTCTCGGCCATCAGCATGGTGCATCCGAATGCGAGGAGACCTCCCACTATGGCGGAGATCGCGATGAGGAAGGGGCTCTGGGCGGAGAACAGGCCGAAGAATGTGAAGTTGGCCAGGAGGACCGCCACCGCGAGGGTGCCCGCTCCCGACGAGACTCCCATGATGTAAGGTTCCACCAGGGGGTTCTTGATGACTGCTTGGTACATGGCTCCCGCGACGGAGAGTCCGATTCCCACCGCAACGGTGGCGAGGGCACGGGGCAGCCTCTGGTTGTAGATAAGCATCTCTTCGTAGGTCAGTCCGCGGCCTCCCTTTCCGATGGAGGATACCATCGCGGACAGTGCCTCGCCCACTCCGAGCGTGGTCTTGGATCCGATGCAGAGGGATGCGATCGCGGCGATAATCGTCACCGCGGTTCCCACCAGGATTACGGCATGGAGTTTGCGCTTGCTCTTGGTGTTGTGGGAATAGTTCTCTCCGAAGAAGTACACCAGGACACGCCTGTGCAGTTCGGCGAATGGCTTCTCCCATTTGTAGCCGAACCTGAGTACCGCCCAGAGGGCAGCGACGACGGCGATTACCACGATGAGTATTATCAGCAGGAGCTGCCACAGGGGCATCGGCTCCTTGTGGACAGGGGTGTTGTAAGGGTTCAGCTCGGTACCGGTGAACGCGGTCACTCCGTTGTCATCGCTGCGTATCACATGTCCGTCGACCACGGTGACGACCGCCATCGCATACCATTCGTTATCGAATTTGTAAATACCCAGGGTCTCGCCGGTCGTACTGATGGAGAACATCTCCTGACTGCTGTATGTGGAGACGTACATCACCTTGTTGTTCACGAGGACAGGTGTGGCATGGGTCGCCTGGGTCTTGGATATCAGCGAATTCAGCAAGGTGGCCGTTCCGTCGGTGTTCACCTTGAATATGCCCACATTGCATGCCACGATTATGCCGGAGAAATCGTCCGATACGTAGCGGGTGACCAGGTTGCCGGTCCTTCCGAAGTCGGGCTCGTCGATGAAATCCTTCAGACGGGTCAGTTCGTTGGTGCCGGTGTTGAATTTGTAGAGCATGAGGCTGCTCACGTTGGAGTTCATGCCCGCTCCGTCCGAGTAGGTCATGAACAGATAGTATCCTCCGCCGTAGCGGATGGGTACCGCAGTGCTGCAGGAACCGATCAGCTTGTTCTTCGAGTTAAGTTTCTGGAATATGAGTTCCTTGTGGATCAGCTCACCGGTCTCCCTGTTCAGGACGTAGAGGTATCCGTCGTATGTGCCGGCGAACACGTAGTCGTCTATGACCGTCGCAGGGGTGTAATATGCCTGACCTGCCATCTGGTATGCCCATACGAGCTCCAGATTCTTGTTGAAACAGTACACCATTCCGTTGTGGGCCTTGGCGTATATGCATCCAGAATGGAA
>CADAGG010000150.1 GCA_902787415.1 methanogenic archaeon | reverse complement strand
CCATTCTCGCGGGCTATGTCGAACATGCTGAGGAGGGCCTCGTGACCCAATCCCTTGCCTCTGAAACGGGGTTCCAGGTACAGTTTGTTGATGTAGAACCTGCCGTCGTCCTGGATGTGGTAAGAATAGAGCCCCAGGCGTTCGCCGTCCTTGTACACGTATCCGAATTCGTATCCGTGTCCGATGGACTCGCGGATGGCATCGGGATTGGTCCATGTGGAGAAAATGTACTCCGCCTCCTCAGGCGGCATGAGGGGGTCGAATACCTCGTGCCATATCGGGTGCAGATAGGATGACAGCTCCTCGGCGTCCTCGGGACCCTTCCTTTCGAATTCCATCGCGACCCGATGGGCATCCGAATACAAAAAACCGAGAGGTCAGAGTTTCCCGGCCTTCTTCGCCAGGCGCTCCATCCTCATCCTGCGGATGTCGAGGTTCATGACCACGATGGAGAGGGGGATTAGGGCCATGCCGATGAAGTTCAGCAGACCGAGGCTCTCGCCGTAGATCACGTATCCGACAATGACGGCGGAGGGCACCTCCAGGATGCCGATGAGGTTGGCGGTGACCGGCGAGAGGTACTTGAGCGAGTACACCTGCAGGTAATAGGGGATGAGGGACATCAGGATGCCCATACCCAGGATGTCCATTATGACCTGGTTCGATACGACCTTGCCGGGAATGGATAAGACGTCCGAGAAGGGCAGTGACACGAGCGCCGCGGTGAGGAACACGTAGAGGATCACGGTGTTGCCGGAATACCCCCTGTTCATCAGCAGCTTGTTGCCCACGGTGTATCCCGCGAAGGTCACTCCCGCCAGGGCGGCGAAGCTTATACCCAGGAGGTCGAAGTCGACGTCCTCGGAGAGCACCCCGGTGACCAGGATGCAGCCGACGAACGCCATGCATATGGCGAACACCTTCCGGGCGGTGATGGCCTCGCTGAAGAGGATCATGCAGAACAGCAGCACCCAGTAGGGGGAGGTCATCTGCAGAACGGTGGAGAGGGACAGGTGGATGCGGATCTGCGCCTCGAAGAGGAAGAAATCCGACACGATCCTGATGGCGCCGATGAGGACGAACAGCCACACGTCCCGCCTCTTTATGGCGAAGCTGGTGCGGTCGAAGACCGCCAGCAGGACCGCGAGTATGACCGCGCCTATGAGCATCCTCAGGAAGGCCGTCTGCATGGCCGTGAAGCCTTCGGAGGCGAGGTTCCTGGTGTACATACCGATGAAACCCCAGATGGCCGCGGAGAAGGTCATCGCGGCGATTGCTGAACCCGCCTTGCTGTCCATGTCGGCGCCTCAGTCCTCGAAGACGGCCCTGATGGCGCGGAGCCTGAAGGTGCACAGGAAACCGCACAGGAGGAAGTAGAAGCCGTTCAGGTTGCCGATGCCGCACAGTCCGCCCATGATGATGGTGGATGCGAGGCAGGAGTAGAACGACACGTTGAAGTAGCGCCTCTTGACGAGGGTGATCATGCTGACGGCGGCCGCGGCACAGCTGGAGGCGAAGAGCGCCAGCTCGAAGGAGGCGATCTTCCCGAGTCCCATGAGGCCCTCCACGGATCCGATGTATCCTGCGAGGAGCATGTACAGCGCGACGGACATCGTGGAGGACATGGCGATCCACACGATGAGCATGAAGATGGTGAAGGACCTGTTGCTCTCGAGGATCTGCTTCTGGATCTGCTCGGCCATCTCGGCGTACGCCTGCTGGGCCCTCTGGATCTGCTCTGCCTGAGCCTCCGCCTGGGAATCGGTGCGGATGTTGGCGCTGCCGGTGCGCTGCTGCGGGCTGACGCGGTACTCGCGGCCGCAGCGGGGGCAGAACCCGTAATCCTCAAAAAACTGGTATCCGCATTCGATGCAGAACCTTCCCTCAGTGCTTTCCATCGCACGTCTATATTGGTTGGGATTTTAAAAATTTCTTTCAAAAACGTCGGACCCTGGACGGGAACGGGTTTACCCCGGGCAGGGCCCGGGTAAGGGGTTTGGCGGGGCAGGACGCCCCGTTAAAGGGTTCAGCTCTTCTTCGCCAGGAGGTCGGGGATGATACCCATCTTCATGAACGCGAAGACCACTGCGATGAGGGCGACCACGATCACCACTGCGATGATCCAGATGGGGAATCCTCCGCCGTTTCCGGCAGGTGCGGGGGTGGCATCGATGAACCAGGTGGA
>CADAGG010000149.1 GCA_902787415.1 methanogenic archaeon | reverse complement strand
TCAGAGAGAATCCCTTATGACGAAATCGGACAGTACTGGAACTCCAAAATGAAGGGAAAAACCAATCCGCAGATCAGGCAGATTGACGAGAGCAGGAAGGCCGCAATCCGTCAGAGATGGCACGAGTTCAAGAACGAAGTCTACACGGCAATCGACAAGGTTTCCGAGTCTGAGTTCCTTTCTTCCAGGAAATCCTTCGGCTTCGACTGGTGCTTTGAGAAGAAGCACATGACGAAGATCCTCGAGGGCAACTACGAAAACGAGAAGGAAGAGGTCGTCAGGAGACACAAGGACTACTCGGACATCAGCGCCGAGGATCTTGAGGAGGAGTTCCACTGGAAATGAACGACAGCATCTATCTGGGAAACGTGAGGGTCATGAACGAGGAGCAGGAGGAGTACAGGCAGAAGCTCCGCTCGGTCGTGGTGAGGGGAGAGGCATGGTGCCTTATGGTGTTCGGCAGGGTCGGCAACGGAAAGACATATCTTGCGAAGGTCGCGCTGAACACGTTCAACAGGATCTGCGGCGGGGGTGTCTATACCACTCAGCCCATCCTTCAGAGCGAGTTCCGTGACATCGATTCGAGCCGGAAGGCATTCGTCAGATATACGACATGCCCCCTGCTGATACTGGACGAGCTCTCGGACCGCCCGAGCGACTGGACGGAGTTCGTGAAGACCTCGGTGGAGAACATCATGGTCGAGCGTCATGCGAGACAGCTGCCGCTTGTGCTGATAGGCAACACGAACGGCAGGAGGCTCACGGCGATGTTCGACGCGAGAATACAGGACCGCCTCAAGGAAGGGCTGGTCATGCAGATGAAGGGAGATTCCCTGAGGAAGGAGTACGGGTATGGAAAAGAGGACTGAGGAGAGGCTCTACAACTACCTGGAGGAGTATCTGACGGACAGTTACGCGGAGGTCACAGGAGAGACACCGATAGTCTTCGACTGGAGCAATGTACGTAAGGTCGAACCCTATGAGGAGGTTCCTTGGGTGAACCCGGCTATGGCCGAGGCATCGAAGAGAAGAGGGATGCCGGTCATCAAGGTACATGTCTGCTGCATCGAGCACGGACACTTCAATCAGGTCATGCAGGACCCTCCTATGGAGAAGGACGGCTACTGCCAGCACTGCATCACCAGGGAGATCGACAGGGTCATCAGCCTCCGTTCCAGGAGGGACTGGGAGAGGCTGAGAAGGAGGAGGGCATGAGCATCTATCATCTGCTCTCCACTACGGAGTGGAAGACAAGGGAACAGCTCATGAGGGAATCCGGCATGAGCGACCGCATGGTCCGCAGGGAGATCAACGAGTTGAGGAAGCATCCCGAGACGGTCATAGTCTCGAGCTCCCACGGCAAGGGATACAAGATCCCATCCTCTGTCGAGGAGATCGACATGTGCCTTTACGAGTCGATGTCCAGGTGTAAGGAGGAAGAGGAGAAGCAGAAGGTCCTCAGGCAGGCGAGGAGGATCTTCGAGAAAGGCAAGGGGAACGTCCAGCTGACGTTCGGTTTCTAGGAGGGAAAAGGAGATGGACATGAAGGTGAGCATGGACGGTCTGAGACGGAATCTTGTCTCGGCATACAACAGGGTTGTCAGGAAGCTTAAGGCATCCCTTGAGGAAAACTGCGCGGATTATGAGCTTGAGGACATACACAAGAGGATTGACGAGGATTTTGATGAGCTGCGTATGGAGATAGCGTTCCTCTGCTGCACATACGACGGGGACAGCGAGGACTTCTCGAATCTCTCGGATGAGGCGGACAGTCTCCTGGATTTCATGGAGCCGGAAGAGGAGGACGAGGGATGAGGCAGGTGAGGGTCGGAAGGGTGACCTATCCGTCGATAAAAGCGGCCTCTGAGGCGACGGGCCTGCACAGGCACACCATCAGCGCCTTCATGCGGGACGGGGTGTATGCGCCGAGGAAAAGGCCCATACGTGTGGAGGCATACAACGACCGCGCGGGCATCAGCTTCACGATGCCTTGCGTGAAGGAGATGGCGGAGGTCCTCGAGGTCTCCTGGCTGACGGTGCGCAGGCGGCTTGATGACGGAAGGTGGATCTTCGGGAAGTACACCGTCAAGGGAGGTACTTGTCACTTTTCAGCGGGATCGAGGCTTGTTCGGTGGCATGGGAGCCTCTCGGATGGAAGCCTGTGGCGTTCGCCGAGTGGGATGACTTCCCGAAGGCGGTGCTGAAGCATCATTGGCCTGATGTGCCGGACCTTGATGACGTGATGAAGATCACGGCGGAGGACCTGGAGAAGCTGGGGCCGTTCGAGCTGATCGTCGGCGGCAGCCCCTGTCAGGATTTGAGTGTCGCGGGCAAACGCGCCGGATTGCGTAATGAGGACGGAAGTCTTACGAGGTCGGGACTCTTCGACCATCAGATGAGAATTTTTGAGTTAGCGAGGAAGATAAATGGTTGCAGATTCTGTTTGTGGGAGAACGTTCCTGGGGCTCTTTCCAGCAATGAGGGACAAGACTTTGCCTACGTTCTTGGAACAATGGTACAGGGGGATGTTCCTGTCCCTCGGGACGGCTGGGGCAACAGCGGAGTCTGCGTCTCCGAAAGCGGAGACAGGATCGTCGAATGGAGGGTGCTGGACGCTCAATACATGGGAGTGCCCCAGAGACGCCGCCGCATCTTCGCTCTGGTCGATACTGGAGCATGGTGGGGTAGACCGCCGGTTCTATTTGAGCCAAAGGGCCTGCCGTGGAATCCTGTCACGGGCGGAACGCCACCACAAGGAATTACCGGACGTGCTTATGAGGGCGCTGGAGGGCTTTTCGGAGACATCGTCAGGGCAACCGTCCCCAAGGGAGACGAGGACGATGAGTGATGACCCGGAGGGTGAATGACCCTGATGTCTGTTTCCAGACCGGACACACGAAGGGCAACGGATCGGGCGTCAACATGACGGGTAAGGCGTACACCCTGGAATCGGTGAGTGGGGGGGGTATGGCCGTGATGGATGTTGGGCATGGAAGCACAGGCAGCTGATGTCCAATCCCAAGGAAGATGTGGCGGACCCGGTCACGAGAACGGATTACAAAGACCCTGACATGGTGGGATGGTATGAGGAATGAGGACAAGGATAGTGCCGAGAGACGATGTGAGGACGATGCCGAGCATAACCGCTTTGCACGGGCCGAAGGGAGTCTTGGGCAATCAGGAGATCGGGGGGGGTTACCCTTCTGCATCGTCGAGGAGGTCTGTGATGGCGATAGCTTCGGATGCAACGAATGCGGAGATCCTGACAGACATTTGTCCGACCCTTCTGAACCGCCAGTACAAGGGCGGGGTATGGGTGGTTTATGAGGCCGACTGAGGAAGAGATAGTCATCTCCAACGGCGACCATGCACATGCGTGCATAACTGAGGGGGGGGGTACACCGATGGGTACGGTGACGGCACGGATCGCATTAGGGTACGTCCTCTTGTGCGAGTCACCCCTGCCCTGTGCAGGACGGACTACAAGGGCTTCACGAGGACGCAGAACATCCTCGACGGATGCGCGTTCCTGATTGTGGAGGAGAGAGATGGATGAGAGGCTTCCGCTGGTCTTCATAGACCGCGAAGGCAAGCCAGGGGGGGGGAAGGGACTGCTTATCAGCAGGGACCTGTCCTTCACCTTGAGCGGACTGAGACAGAATCTGTTGGTTTGGGAGAACTGTGATGAAGGCATGGATGATGACAACGGAAATGACACCTAAAGTCGGATTCGACATCGCACCTGCCTTGAGAAGCAGAGATTATAAAGACCCCCCCCTTGTGATCTGCATTGAGGAGACTGACGATGAGAAACCCCATGCCTCCGAATAGGGGGGGGTATCAGAAGCAAATCTACCTTGAGTCGCATCCAAACGATTCGAGGATAGGCATAGAGGATTCAGGGACAAGCCAGACCTTGTCTTCGAGAATGGGAACGGGCGGAGGCAACACTCCGATGATGATTGAGGACAATATGGGACATTATGTCGTGAGAAGGATCACACCGAAGGAGTGCGAGAGATTGCAGGGCTTCCCGGACGGTCATACCGACATCGGTGACTGGACCGACAAGAGGGGCAAGCCGCGCAAGACCACCGACGCCGCACGCTACAAGGCGCTCGGCAACAGCATGGCGGTCCCCTGCATGAGGTGGATAGCCCAGAGGATAGACTGGGCATTGGCGAATCCCATAACCGGGGACACGTCGGAGAAGCTGGACTGGCAGCCCGACCTCTTCGGTTTCTGACATGGCGAGTATCAGCGGAGG
>CADAGG010000148.1 GCA_902787415.1 methanogenic archaeon | reverse complement strand
AGCCTTTACAGGATGGCTTCAGAAAATTTAATAAAAAGTTTGTGGTGACCTGATTTACCTCTTGACAACGGTCATTACATATCAGTTTACTATGTTTTGTAATGAGAATGTGATCGTAAGCGGCTCTTCTGGCTCCGTACCTGGCCATAACTGGAGCGAGGGCACCGTCATAACCGAGGCCACCTGCACGGAGCACGGTAGAATCAAGTACGTTTGCTTGAACTGCGGCGACATCAAAGAGGAAGAGACGGACTTCGCCCATAATTGGGACGAGGGCACCGTCATCACCGAGGCCACCTGCACGGACCCCGGCAGCATCAAATACATGTGCCTCGATTGCGGCGAGATCAAGATCGAAGAAATCCCGCCCGCCCACACCTGGAGTGAGGGCATCGTCGTCAGTCAGGTCACCTGCACGGAGCCCGGCATAATCAAGTACATTTGCACAATCTGCGGAGAAATCGATACTGATGTTACTCCGCCCACCGGGGTCCATACCTTCGACATGCAGTCGCTTTCCACCTATGTGGAGCAGAAAGCCAACTGCACCACGGACGGAACCTACTGCGCGAGATGCCTCGAATGCAGTCAGACTTTCACCTACAATGCCTCCATTCCGGGCACTGAGGCGCTGCGCATCCCCGCCCGGGGCCACAGCTTTGGCGAGCCCGAAGTGCTCACGGAGCCCACCTGCCTGGTTGACGGCATGGGTCGCTACACCTGCCAGAACACCGAGGAAACCCTTCTGTATCAGCCCTGCGCCTATGTGACCGAGCAAATCCTGAACCATGACGTCGACGAGTACAACGAGCTGGTTCATGCCACCATCAACAAATACCACAATCTGAAGGAAGCCATCGAAATTCCGGCCACCTATACCAGAATCGGCATCCATTACTTCTATTGCCTCAACTCCGGTTGCAATTATCAATCCCCCCAATTCTCATATCTCCTACCCGTACCGGAGGGCGTGGTGGTTATGACAGTGGGCGCGACAGAGTTCCTGCTCGTCGGGGAGGAAACCCAGGTCACGGTCATCGCTCCCGGAGCCACGGGCATCCGGCTCTACGACGGTGAAACGCTGCTGAACGAGTGGTTCGGCGAGACCACCGTCACCTGGATGGTCACCGCCTATCTTCTGTGCGAGTGTATCACCATCCCCATCGCCGGAAAGCTTTCCGACCTGTACGGAAGGAAACCCCTCTTCCTGATCGGTCTGGCACTGTTCGTCGGAGGATCCATCGTCGCGGGAATGTCCACCTCCATGGAGATGCTCGTCATCTGCCGTGCAATCCAGGGACTGGGAGGAGGTGTCCTCATCCCCGTCGCTACCGCGGCCATCGCCGACCTGTACGCTCCCGAGGTAAGGGCCAAGATGCAGGGAATGCTCGCTGCCATCTTCGGAATCGGATCCGGAATCGGCCCCATCATCGGAGGATTCATCACCGAGAACATCGACTGGCGCTGGTGCTTCTACATCAACGTGCCCCTCGCAGCGGTATCCTTCATCCTCACCATCAAGAAGTTCCCCGCACCCGTGATCCCCAACAAACCCGTCATCGACTACAAGGGAATCGTCGTGCTCACCGCTCTCCTCACCGCCCTCATCGTGCTCTTCGAGTGCGGAGGAAACGAGTTCCAGTGGATGAGCGTCACCACCTTCGCACTCATCGGAGTGTTCGCGCTCTGCGCCGTCCTCTTCGTCCTCATCGAGAAGAGGGCCGTCGAGCCTATTCTCTCCCCCAAGCTCCTGAAGAACCGCACCATCATCGCCGGAGGAATGTACATGCTGATCTTCGGTATCGGAATGATGGGTGCCATGACCTTCGGAGGATACTTCGGAACCTTCATCCTCTTCGAGCTCGACACTCTCACCGCCAGCTACTATACCCTGTTCCTGGTGGCAGGTATCATGCTCACCTCCATGATCTCCGGAGGAGCCTGCGAGAGGACCGGTTACAGGCCCTGGCTGGTCGTCGGTCCCATCATCGTGTTCATCGGTCTGTACCTGTTCTCCACCCTCCAGGTGGACGGAGTCGTGTTCAGCCTCACCAAGGAGTACCACTACGAGATCCTCGGCAAGCCCCTCACCATGTTCTGCGTCGCGCAGTTCGTCCTCGGTGTCGGTCTCGGATGCATGATGACCCCTGTCATGGCGGCCGTCCAGAACAGCTCCGACCCCAAGGAGATCGGAATGAACACCTCCGCCGTCAACCTGCTGAGGTC
>CADAGG010000147.1 GCA_902787415.1 methanogenic archaeon | reverse complement strand
CGCTTTGGGGTCGAGGGAGAACTTCGTATCGCACCAGGCACACCTGAGGTTGCATCCTGCCGCCCTTATGAAGAAGGTCAGGCGGCCGATCATCAGGCCCTCGCCCTGGATGGACAGGAAGGTCTCCACTATCCTCACTGCCGGACACCGTCCTCGTAGGGGATCTCGTCCCTGTATCCGGCCTGCCTGAATCCCTCCAGTCTCAGACGGCAGGAGTCGCAGTGGCCGCAGGCCCTGTCCCCGCCGTTGTAGCAGGACCAGGTGAGCTCCAGCGGTGCCCCCAGCTTCTTGCCGGTGCGGACGATGTCCGCCTTGGACATGTGGAGGATGGGGAGCATGATCTTGATGGGGTGGCCCTCGACACCGGTCTTGGTGCCCTTGGCCAGCATCTCCTCGTAGGCCTCGAAGAACTCGGGCCTGCAGTCGGGATATCCGGAATAGTCGACGACGTTGGCGCCGATGTAGATCCTGTCCGCATCGATGGACTCGCACAGTCCGGCGGCGATACTCAGGAACACTATGTTCCTGGCCGGCACGTAGGTGATCGGGATGTTCTCCGCCAGGTCGCCCTCGCGGTCCAGGGGGACGTCGATGTCCTTGCGGGTGAGGGCGGAACGGAAGGAGGAGAGGTTCAGGTCGATGACGACGTGGTTGACGTTGTAATGCCTGCATACGTTCTCGGCGGAGGTCAGTTCCCTGGTGTGCCTCTGCCCGTATCTGAAGCTGAGGGCGGTGACCTCGCAGCCGTCGGCGAGCGCTATGGCCAGAGTGGTGGTCGAATCGAGACCTCCCGATAGGAGAACCACCGCCTTCTGGGTCATTTCAACTCCACCGTGTACCAGGCGGTCTGGCCGCGTTCCTCGTCGAGTCCCACGGAGACCGATCTGACGTTCTTGGGGAAGTCGACCTCACGCACCATGCGCTCGGTCATCATCTTGGTCATCTCCTCCGCGGTGGTGGTGGGGATGTCGAGAAGGACGACATCCATGCGGGGGAACATGTACCTCTTCCCGTTGCACTCCACGTGGACGAGTCCGTCCTTCTCCTCCAGGTGGACGATGTCCGACTTGGCGGGGAGGAGGATCATGTGGTCCATCTCGTTCATCATCTGCTTCAGCATCTTCTTGAGGATGACGAAGTCCATGATCATGCCGTTCTCCTCGTTGATGTCCCCTTCGAGACGGAGGCGCATGACATAGCTGTGGCCGTGGAGCCTGGAGCACTTCTCGTGGTTGGGGATGAAGTGGCAGGCGGAGTACTTGATTCCCGCGTGCTCGCCGTCGATCTCGAGGATGCTCATTCTTTCATCCCTGCGAGTTTCATGGCGAGAACGATGCAGTCGGTGTAGTCGGTCTTGACACGGGTGGTGTCGACGAACACTTTGTCGCTGTTGATGAGGGGCGCTCCGAAAGCGGGGGCGTTGCCGATGAAGTGCATGACCCTGAAGATCAGATTGCCGGTGATGCCGTTGGGGGCGATGATGAGGTCCGCATCCTCCATGGCATCCTCGATGAGGATCTCCGCATCATAGGCGTCGTATCCCTTCTTCTTGAGCTGTTTGACGATCTGGACCGCATCGGTGATGCTCTCGTCCACCACATCGATCCTGCCGATGTCCTCGTCCCTTCCGCCGGACATGACGGCGATGCGCACGTCGCCGCATCCGAGCTTCTGCATGAGCGCCTCGGAGCGCTCGGCCATGGACACACGGTCCTCGACGGTCCATCCCTCGTCGATGCCGACGGGGGCGATGAACACGGCCCTGTCCCTGTATCCCATGATGACTACCCTCTGGAGCATCTCGAGGCCCAGGGCCTTCTTGATCAGGGGGAGCAGTTTGGAGGACGACATGTCTCCGCGGACCGCCGCGTCGATCTTGCCGCTGGCGAGGTCATCGGCGAGCTTCTGGGGGTCCCTGTAGATGATGACGTTGGGATTGTTGAGTGCGCGCACACTGACCTCTACGAACTTCGAATCGGGGGCGCATCCGATTCCGACCTTGACGTTCGGAAGGTCCTCGTCCAAAAGAATATCGGACTTGAGCATACCACGAATATCCTGCGGGCGCTATTTAGGACTATCGCGCGTGCGCGCCTGCACGTACACAACCGCTTAACCTTAGTCGAAACTAGTTTTAGCACTAGGTTTCATCTGCAGTGCCCGTCCGTTACCGTCGGGCTATTCATCCCGTCATTCAGGGAAAGGGTTGCCGGTCAACCCCCGAAGATGTTTAC
>CADAGG010000146.1 GCA_902787415.1 methanogenic archaeon | reverse complement strand
CGGGACGGATTTCCAGAAACGCGTGTGGACGATTCTCTCGGAAATCCCCTACGGACGGACCCGCCCCTACGGCGATATCGCGAAGGAACTCGCTGTAAACGGAAGGAATATGTCCGCTCAGGCCGTGGGTAACGCCGTCGGCAGCAACCCGATAGCTATCATCGTCCCCTGCCACAGAGTAATAAAGACAGACGGTTCCCTCGGCGGCTATGCCTTCGGCACCGATATCAAGAGAAGACTGCTGGAACTCGAGCGGTGAATCACTCGTCGTCGGCGGGGTGGCATCCGTCGGGACCGCACACCATGCCGGAGACCCCGGATTCCTCCTCTTCCTCGGCGTACGCCTTCATGAGGACCCTCTTGAAGTCCTTGGTATCGACCGCTCCGGGGATGCCGTACTTGTCGTTGATAACAAAGAAGGGAACTGCGGAGATGCCGTACATCCGCGCCTCGGACTCGTCCCTCCTGACCTCCATGGCGTACCGGTCGCCCTCCAGGACCTCCTTCACCTCGGCGGGATCCATGCCCACCTCGACGGCCACCTTGGTAAGCGCCTCGTGGTCGGCGACGATGATGTTCTCCTCGAAGAAGGCCTTGTACATCCTCTCGATGAAGACGTTGCCGAAGTCGTTGCCTTTCGACTGTGCCAGCTTGGCCAATCTGAGGGAGTCGAAGGAGTTGGTGTTGTAAGCGGTACCGTAATTGAAAACGAGTCCCTCGCCGCGGCCCATCTCGCAGATGTAGTCCACCCTCTGCTGCGCCTGCTCGGGGGTCATCCCGTAGTGGCGGGCGAAGGCCTCCACGATGTTGCGGTGGGGCTCCTTCTTGGCCGTGGGGTACAGTTCGAACGCCCTGAAGACCACCTTGGTCTCATCCTCGAGCTCCAGCTCCTTCAGCGCCTTCTTCATCCTGGTGGCGGCGATGTAGCAGAACGGGCAGAGGAAGTCGGACCAGTATTGGACGATCATGGGGGCACTCTCGGTACGGGGATGGAATGATACGATTTAAACCCGAACGCGCCCGCGGGGCCACTCGCCTCTTTTTTATAGGGCGGGAGGTTTGTCGGGACGGGGAGAACAATGGAATTCGACGGAATGGAATTCGAGAAATGCGATGGCGGGCTCACGCTCGTGAAAGGAGCCGACCGCGACTGCGTCGAGATACCCGAGGCCGTCGGAGAGCTCCGGGTCGTTTCCGTCGGCCAGGAGTCGTTCAAGGGTTTCACCCAGCTGCGCAGGGTGGTCATCCCCGCTTCCGTGGAGACCGTCTGCCACAATTCCTTCGCCTACTGCTCATCCCTTCAGTCGGTCACCTTCTCCGAAGGACTGAAGGACATCTCCAACTACGCCTTCCTCATGTGCTCCTCCCTGGAGGAACTGGTCCTCCCCGATTCGCTGAGGAGCGCCGGGATCTGGGCCTTCGGATACTGCCGCGCCCTGCGCCACGTATCGATCGCACCCGCCACCAAGCTCGGGGTGAGCTGCTTCACCTGCACCTTCCTCGACGAGAACAACACCCCTCTCAAGCTCAGCGACGTCCCCGGCGGGATCTACGAGAAGGAGGAAGGGAGCAACGAACTCGTCATGGTCGCCAGGAGGGAGGGCGAACCTGCGGAGATCCCCGTCATAAGCATGGCCCAGTCCTTCGACCCCAAGAACCCGGTGTTCAGCAAGTACCGCCCGGTCATGGAGACCGGCGTCACCTTCGCGGACATCGCCGGACTGGAGGATGTGAAGGAAGCCATCCGCGAACTCATCATCACACCTTTCAGGAGAGCAGACCTGTACAAACGCTTCGGCATGGAGACCGGAGGAGGGGTTCTCCTCTACGGTCCCCCGGGTACCGGAAAGACCATGCTGGCACAAGCGATCGCCACCGAGGTCGACGCCGCCTTCTTCTCCGTGAAGGGATCCGACCTCATCTCCAAATACGTGGGCGAGAGCGAGCAGAACGTGAAGAAGCTGTTCAAGGCCGCACGCTCCCTGCCTGTCTCGGTCATCTTCTTCGACGAGTTCGAGGTCATCGGACGCGCCAGGGGCAACGACCTGCAGCCCTGGTCCGACAAGCTGCTCTCCGAGCTGCTGGCACAGATGCAGGGATTCGAGAAGAGCGAAGGCACCCTGCTGGTCCTCGCGGCCACCAACATGCCCTGGACCATCGACAGCGCCCTGCTCCGTCCCGGACGTTTCAACAGGAAGATCTACGTCTCCCTGCCGGACCCCGAGGCGAGGGAGCAGATCGTCAGGAACTGCCTGAACGGATTGCCTGTGGATCCCAGCTTCGACTACGCCAAGGTGGCGGAGATTACCGAGGGATTCAACGCGGCCGACG
>CADAGG010000145.1 GCA_902787415.1 methanogenic archaeon | reverse complement strand
TCCTGGGTAACGACTTCACCTTCGGATACGTGGGGAAGAAGACCGCGGCCGGACAGCTGTCCGCGGAGGAGATGAGGAGGCTCGGCGACGATTGCAAGATCGTCGGAATCACCGGCCACCCCCTCGGACATTCATTATCTCCGGAGATGCAGGGCGCCGCCATGGAGAAGGCAGGCATCAACGGCATCTACCTGAAATTCGACTCCCCTGACACGGCGTATCTGGCGGACGTCATCCGCGAGTACGATATCGCGGGAATGAACGTCACCATCCCCTACAAGCAGGACGTGATGGAGCAGATGGATTCCCTGGAGGGTCCCGCTGAGGCAATCGGGGCAGTGAATACGATCATCAACAAGGACGGGAAGCTCGTCGGCACCAACACCGACTGCGCCGGAGTGGTGTTCGCATTCGAGAGGGCCGGAAAGAAGCTCTCCGACTGCGACAAGGTGCTGATCTTCGGTACCGGCGGAGCGGCCAGGGCCGCGGTGTACGCCGCCATGAGGTCGGGCTGCGAGACCTACGTATTGGGAAGGTCCCCCGACAAGGTCGCCAGGATCCGCTGGGATACTGGCTGTGAGGCGGCCGCCACATCCTCTCTGAAAGGTTACGACGCACTGATCAACTGCACCCCCATCGGCATGAACGAGGACTCCGAGTACATGTTCTCCCTGGGCGAGCTGAACCAGGACCTCACGGTCATGGACATGGTCTACAACCGCAAGACCCAGCTGGTGAGATCCGCCGAATCCAAGGGATGCAGGATAGCATCCGGCAGGGATATGCTGGTGGGTCAGGGGGCCAAATCTTTCGAGCACTGGTTCGGAGTGTACCCCGACACCGACGCCATGAGGGAGGCCATCGAGTGAGCGGCATAGGGGAATCGCACGGCTGCATCTCCGTCATAAACGGCATCGTCAACGGGAAGGCGGCGGTGCTGGGGATCAATCTCCTCACCGAGGTCTCGTATTCCGAGATTGGCACCGAGCAGTACGTGAAGGTCATCGGTTCGGAGGACACCGACGATGCGCTGGTGCGCATCTGCGTGCGCAGGACGCTCGAGAAGATCGGTGCAGATCCCTCCGCCGGATACCAGGTGAGGATAAAGTCCCAGATACCTCCGTCGAGGGGTCTGAAGAGCTCCTCCTCCGTGTGCAACGCCGTCATCAAGGCGGTGCTTGACGCACACTCTTATGACATGGACATAATGGACATCATCCGCCTCGGCGTGGAATGCGCGAAGGAGGCTAAGGTCACCGTGACCGGCTCCTTCGACGACGCCTGCGGATGCGAGCTCGGCGGACTGATATTCACCGAGAATTATTCAACCACGCTGATCAGGAGGGAGCCGGCGGACGGCTACGACATCATCCTCTGCATCCCCGAATACACCAAGGAGAGGGTGCCCCGCGAGAGGTACGAAGCGGTCTCCGGACAAATGGAGGAGATCCAGAGGATAGCCGAGACCGATTACCTGAAGGCGATCACCCTCAACGGCAGGCTCATCGCCGAGGTCACCCACACCGACAACAGCATCGCGGAGAAGGCGCTCGGAGCAGGTGCTCTCGCGGCGGGAATCTCGGGCACCGGCCCCGCCATCGCGGTAATCGCGGAGAAGGGGCACGGGAAATCTATATCTGATGAACTGCCCTGCACCACCATATTAACGGAGACGAGATGATATGAGCGACATCATTTTCAAGGGAGGGGAGGCCAAAGGATACCTCATCCCCACCCCGTCCAAGAGCCACACCCACAGAGCGATCATCATGGCGGCCCTCGCCGAAGGCAGGAGCACCATCACCAACCCCCTCATCTCATTCGACACCGAGGCCACCATGGACGCCGTCAGCGCCATGGGCGCCACCGTCACCAGGGAGGAGGGGCGCATCATCGTCGAGGGAGGGAACCTGCACGCTCCCGAGAAGCCCATCGACGTGAAGAACTCCGGCACCACGCTCCGTCTTCTGACAGGCATATGCTCCTCGCTCGGCGAGGAGGTCACCCTCACCGGGGACGAATCCATCCAGAAGAGGCCCATGGGCCCCCTGCTCGATTCCCTCTCCGCCGCGGGAGTCAAATGCACCTCCAACGACGGCAAGGCACCCGTCACCGTGTGCGGACCCATTACCGGCAACATGTTCACCATCAGCGGAGGGGGGTCCTCGCAGTTCGTCTCGTCCCTGCTGATGACCGCCCCCATCACCGGGCAGCCCACCACCGTCAAGGTCACCGGAAACATCGTCTCCGAGCCTTACATCGACATCACCGTCGGGATGATGTCCTGCTTCGGCATACACTTCGAGAGGAACTCCCTGGACGAGAGGCTCATCAGGGCCAACCCCTTCAACAGGCAGGCCAACAGCTCCG
>CADAGG010000144.1 GCA_902787415.1 methanogenic archaeon | reverse complement strand
CTGTCCCTTGTGGATCTGGAGGGTGTCGAACCTCAGTCCGTTGGGATTGAGGGGGCCCTTGGGGATGTTGTACTTGTCCTCTACGGTGAATTCCTTGTCGTTTGCCATGAATGTGACTCCTTCGCAGGGTGCCCTGCCTTATGGGCACGGGATTGCCCCCACTCTATAAACACGTATTGCGAGCGGGAAAAATGTAATACGAAATCGGCCATCGCCACCTATGGACATATCGGGAACTGTAGGCCGCTACATGGCGATCATAGTTCTAGCGGCAGCCGTGCTGGCCTTCGTCATCCCCGATACCGGCCTGTGGATACAGACCAAGTGGATCAACTATCTCCTCATGATAGTCATGTTCGGCATGGGACTCACCATCAGGCCCGCCGATTTCAAGGTCGTATTCACCCGCCCGAAACACGTCATAATCGGATGTCTGGCACAATTCACAATTATGCCCCTTGCAGCCTATCTTCTGTGCAAGATCTTCGGGCTCGAGGCGGGCCTCATGGCGGGAGTGATCCTGGTCGGTGCCTGCCCCGGCGGGACCTCCAGCAACGTCATCACATACTTCTCGAAGGGCGACGTCCCCCTGTCTGTGGGCATGACTGCCGTCAATACCTTGATCGCCCCGATCGTGACCCCTCTGATTGTGTTCCTGCTGCTCAGCGAGTCCGTGGACGTCGACACGATGTCCATGTTCGTCTCCATGGCGGAGGTGGTGGTGATCCCGCTCGCATTGGGATTCCTGATATCCTTCCTCCTGCCGGAGCACACCGCTAAAGTGTCAACTGCTCTCCCGATCGTATCGCTGGCCGCCATCACGCTGATCGTCATGTGCGTCGTGTCGCACTCGGTGAACTCCCTGAAAGAATGCGGATTCACCGTGTTCGCGGTGGTCATCCTGCACAACCTCATCGGTTACGCCGCGGGATACTGCGTCGCCAGAGCGGCGAAGATGGACGAGACCAGGTGCAGGACGCTGTCCGTGGAGGTCGGGATGCAGAACTCCGGACTCGCCACCTCCCTGGCGGCAACCTCCTTCCCGTCCCTGGCCATGGCGACCGTGCCCGGTGCGGTGTTCAGCGTATGGCACAACATCTCGGGCGCCGTCCTTGCCGGATACTACTCGAGGAGACCCGTGAAGGAACCGTCGGAAGAAGACTCCGAATGATTCCAAAAATAGTTATCTGGCTCATTTGAGGAAATCGAGGTTCCCTTCCTTCGCCAGCTTCCTGTAGAATTCGGCCACGGCCTCCGAATGGGTCATGCCCAGTTTCCCGAGGACCTGTTCCGCATCGTAGAGCAGGATGGGATCCATCCTGACGTCCACCGCCGCATCGCGCAGGAGGTTCGCGTCCCTGAGCCCGAGGCTCTCGTATATCCCGGCGATGAAACGGTTGTAACGGACGCCCTTCGCCCTCGCCGCATCGCGGATGAGCTCGGTGGTGTTGGAACCGTACTGCGAGGCCTTCTTGGTGCGGTGGGCCAGAATCGGAAACCCGAGTTCCTCGGCAACGGTCTTGAGCACCATCTTCCTGTCCTCCAGGGAGCGGGGCCTTATCTCGTCGGGGTCCACCAGACCGACCTGCCTGACCACCTCCCCGTCGAGATACGGGTAGAAGAGCCTCTTCCTGAAATTGGAGGCGATGGCGAGCTCGCAGGGGACGGAGACCTTCATCAGTCTCTCGACACCCCATTCCATCACGGCCCGGTACTCGGCCTCGTCCTCGTCGACCGTCCTCGCGCATCCTCCGAAATACTCGTCAGAACCCTGACCGGTGAGAATAATCGGTTCCCCAGCGGTCCTGCAGACTGTAAATAATTGAAGCTCGTACGAGATGGTGAAGGGGTCGCTGACCTTCGTGGCCATGATCAGTTCCCGAATGTCGTCTTCTATGCTTTCCTCACTGATTCTGCAGTGGACCCATGGCAGTTCCAGTTTCTCGGCCAGTTCGCGTCCTGCCTGAACGTCGAACGAGTCGTCCGTTCCGCAGGTGTAACAGGTGACCGATCTAGCATATTTCTTGGCTAATGCAGCAACGAGACCGGAATCCATTCCGCCGGAAAAGGCCACTCCGACCTCCTTGCCCTCACAGGCTTTCCGGACCGCGGATTCGATCGCGTTACCGAGAGCTTCGTATCTTGACATATCAAACGCTTTGGAATTTTTACGTGCTTTTACGTACTTTTTTCAAATCGTTTCCAGACATCCCCTGTCACACATGAAATCAAGAATGGAAATGATACGTATCCCGTTATTGGTGTAGTGCTGAGGCGTGTCTGTATTGACAAGTATAATCTTTCCGAAACCGTCTTTGATGCGCAGTAGCGAGGCCTCTTCCTGTTCCAGTTTACCAGGCTCATCTATTCCCTCAGCCACCTGTATGTACCAC
>CADAGG010000143.1 GCA_902787415.1 methanogenic archaeon | reverse complement strand
TCGAGACCGGTGAGGGTGACGGCCACCTGACCCTCGAAATGGGTGAGGAGTTCCTTGTCGCGGAGGATGAGATCGGACTTGGTGTGCATGTGGATGGGATACCCCTTCCCGTCCAGGAACTCGAGGCATTCGCGGGTGAGCCCGAACCTCCGCTCGGCCGATTGGTATGGGTCGGTGACGGTGCCGATGCCGATGGTGCCGGACAGTCCCGGCAGCTCCTTCGCCAAACGGGAGACGATGTTCGCCTTGACCTTCACCACCCTCCAGTCCCTCCACTGCGAATGGGTGACCTCCGGAGCGTAGCAGTAGACGCACCCGTGCTCGCATCCGCCGTAGGGATTCAGCGAATAATCCATCTCGGGAAGGCCCGAGGGGGCGAGCGCCCTCTTGCATTGGACCATCTCGTAAGGACCGTCCCATGCATCTACGTTGCCGAACTCGATGAGCCCGCCGTTGCGGTCCCCGGTCCAGCGGTCCAATCCCCTCACGGGTCACCACTCTCCGGCAGTTCGCTCGGGTCGTCGTACAGGTTCGTGGCGGAGGCTCCGAAATAATCCTCCAGGCGCCTCTGCGTGAACCAGTCGGTGAGAACGCCGGAGTTCCGGATCCACACCTCGCGCTTAAGGTCCATCTTCGATTCGATGAAGTCCAATGCCGCCTCCATGGTGCCGAAACGCAGCGGGGGCGTCCTCAGGGCGGCCCGGACGTTCTCCCTCACGTTCCACACGCCGACCGGCATCACGTAGCCCTCGTGGGCCTCGCGGCAGATGACCGCCCCTGCGGTGCGGTGCTCCCTCTCCAGGAGCTCGTTGACGGCCATGCGGGACGCGTAGTAGCATCCTCCGATGTGGGCGTACTCGGTCCTGCTGTCGAAGAACTCGCAGTCGCTGATGATCGAGATGTTGTCCCCGTCCGGGGTGGGCGGAGCGGGATTCCACGAGGTGCCGGGGTACCAGGCCTCGATGAGCTCGAAGCGCCAGGTCGTGGGCATCATGAGGATCGCCCACCTGTTGTCGAGCTGCTCCCAGTAGTAGACGCGGTAGGTGTCGATGACGGGGTAGAAACGGGTGCGCTTGAGGTAGTCCTTGCCGATGATGTCGTCGACGGCGGTGATGCTCCACCTGGTGGGCACGAAGCGGCGGTTCTTGTCGATGCCCATGGTGCCGACCGAGAAGGCCTTCTGGATCTCGGATATCAGCGTCCCGTTGCGGTAGGCCTCGATGACCCCCTTGGTGGCAGTGAGGTCCGTATCGTAATAGTTCTTCTCGAGGTTGTGCTCCCACCGGCCGTTGCTCTTGCGCAGACCCTCCATCCTGGCGGCGGGACCGAACGGCTGGATGTCGTCGTCGAGGACGATGCGTCCGTGGGGGCGCTCCCTGAAGTTGGCCTCCACGGAGACCGGCTTCTCGGTCAGGGCGAGCTCCTGGACGTCGGTGACGATCCTCCCCGCCTTCCTGAAATCCCTGGCGTCTATGCGGTACTTCCCCCTGACGAGGCGGTACCTCATGTCGACGATGTCGTCGATGGACTTCCCCACCCACTTCTCGGGCTTGTCCATGATGGAGGTGTCGCCGAACTCTCCCGGGATGAGGGGTCCGATGTCCACCTTCGGATAACCGTATCTTCCGACGAAGACCGCCGGAGGGCTGCTTCCCGCCAGGTCCTTCATGTCCGTCAGGGGCATGGTCTTGGAACGGGAGTAGAACTTGATCATGAGGGGGCAGCGTTCCTTGTGGCACAGCATCTTGGTGCCGCGGCAGATCACGCAGAGTCCGTTCTTCACCACAGGCTTCTCGCCCGTGAAATCCTCGCTGAAGAGCGTCTCCCCCGACATGGGGTAGGCATCGAATCACCTATAGATAAAAGAAAGGAAGCATGGACCACTGGCCGAAGCCAAGTGCAAGAGGATGGCCCACACTATGCTATGAGAATTCATTCACTGATATTAAAACGTAGGCATCAAAAATT
Organism: methanogenic archaeon; assembly: GCA_902787415.1. Lineage (GTDB taxonomy): Archaea > Thermoplasmatota > Thermoplasmata > Methanomassiliicoccales > Methanomethylophilaceae > Methanomethylophilus. The sequence continues at coordinate 431 of CADAGG010000143.1, read as the reverse complement.
ACGATTTTCGATGAAAACCAACATTTTTTGTTGTTTACGACAAGAAACGTTTATATAGATAACAAAAACGAGCGTAGTTACTAATAAACTTTCACATCAGACGCGCAGATATTCCACGTTCAGTCTCGAACCGAACGCCGTTTCGAAGTCCTTGGCGATGGCAGAGAGTTTCCATTCCACCAGGCTGAGATCGGAGAGGGTCGTCACGGTGAGGTTCACGGTGCCGTTGAGCAGCTCCGCGCGCACCTCGTCGACGGCCCCGTCCCTTCCGCGGTCCAGGATGTCGGCTATCTTGAGGATCATGGCGTACTTCAGGAAATCCGGGACGCTGCGCCGGTCCATATCGAGCAGGAACCTGCTGCCGGCGTTGGGGAAGGACCCATGATGGAACCTAGTCAGGAGGGCCATCCATTCCAGCTCGGCGCTGTCGA
>CADAGG010000142.1 GCA_902787415.1 methanogenic archaeon | reverse complement strand
CTTGCCCGCAGACCTGTTGATGAGTCTCACGATGACGAACACCGCGATGGACAGGGGCAGGGCGATGACCATGGGGTCGCAGAACGCCAGCCAGGTGTTGGGGAAGAGCACCGCGTTGCCGGTGATCCACTTGCAGACGGGCATGAACACCGACATGGAGCTGTTGATGAACAGTGCCCAGAACAGGTAGACGACGGTTCCGACGGTGATGCTGGCGAGAGCGGCCATCTTGTCGGGGACGCCCTTGGCGTACAGTCCGTGGCAGAATGCGGGGAGGAGAGCGGCGGCGGTCATTCCCATGAAGAGGGAGGTGGCCTTGGCGATGATCTCCTTGGGCATCAGGTAGCAGTAGACGACGACCAGCACCATCATGATGGCGGTGACGATCCTGTTGATGCGGACGCTCTGGGAATCCTTGTCCCTCTTGGCCTTGCGGTTCTCCATGATGGTGTAGAGGTCGTATCCTCCGGCGGCTCCGATGGTGTGCATCAGAGCGCTGATGGTGGAGATGCTGGCACATACGAGCGAGAGCAGGAAGAGGCAGATGAAGAAGTCTCCTCCGAAGACGCTGTCGAAGACCTCGAGGATGTACTGGGGGACGATGAAGTCGGTACCGAGTCCGAGACCGCTGACGTAGGCTGCGGCCGCCTGACCGTGCTCGTTCATGAAGAACACGTTGGAGAGCGCACCGGAGGTGTATGCAGCTCCGACGATGACCATCATGAAGATGCTTCCCACGATGAGGGAGCGGTTGAGCATCCTGTCGTCCTTGGCGGACATGAACCTGACGATGAGCTGGGGCTGGGTGAGAACTCCAAGTCCGACTCCCATCAGGAAGGTGGTGACCACAAGCATCCATTCGTTGCTGCCGAAGCTCGCGACCTCGGTCCAGCCGTTGAATCCGGGCAGTACGCCGGAGGCTCCGGTGGTGCCCATGTCGGCCAGCGACTCGAAGGCGGGAGTGACTCCGCCGAGGGTGGTGAAGGTGATGACGAGGATGACCACCATTCCTGCGAACATGATCCCTGCCTGGAGGGCGTCGTTGTACATGACGGCGATGATTCCTCCGTATACGACGTAGAGTCCGACGATGACGGCGAGGATGATCAGGATCGCGTCGTAGTAATCGGTGAGTCCGGTGAGGACGGCGACGGAATTGACTCCGCCCTTGAGCACTGCGGCGCAGTAGATGGGCATCATGATTATGATGAGGAGTGCGGTGAATCCGCGGATGCCCTTGGAATGGTACATCTTTCCGAGGAGATCGGAGAAGGTGGCGGCCTTCAGCCTGTTGCCGACCTTCCTGGTACGGGGGCCGAATACCAGGAATGCCACGAACAATCCCACGAAGAGATTGAGGAAGCACAGCCACATCAGGGTGAGACCGTGGGTGGCCGCCTGTCCGCCGAAACCGATGACGGCGGAGGCCGAGAGGAAGGTGGCTCCGTAGGAGAGACCTATGATCAGGGGATTGGTCTTGTTGCGTCCCAGGAGGAACTCGGAGTTGTTCTTGGTGTTCCTATAACCGTACAGACCCAGGAAGATGGTGACTGCAGCGAAGATGACGAGCATTACGGTGAAGATGGGGATGGAAACTCCGTCTGCCATCATTCATCACTCTCGTCGTCGTTCAGGTTTTTCGCTTTGAATCCTATGTAGCAGCAGGCTATGACCGTGAGGAAACAGCCGATGTAGGATCCGATGATCCAAAGGTTCGTGAGTCCGAAGAACGTCATTTTGTATTAGTCCCCCGTGCTAATTGTTAGCACTTATCACACTGTATAATCAAGCGATATATAACATTAGGGGAGAAAAACGGGGTCCGGGATCAGCTGGACAGATCGATGATCTCCATCGAACCGTTCTGGAGGTCGACGGAGGCCAGTTTCCCCACCAGGGGAGAACCGGTGCCGGTCACCATCTGGACGACCTGCGTGGCCTCCAGGGAACCGATGAGGGAGACCATGGATCCCAATGAGGGAGGGATTCCTTCGGGGGCCTTCACATAACGGTAGATCCCCTCCAGATCGGGGGTCTTGCCGGGGACGATGACGGTCACCTGTCCGTTGTATCCGGTGACACCCGCGTGTACGAGCACCTTGCCGGTCTCCTGTGAGAATGCGTTGAGGAGCTTCCTGGTCTCCATGTTGTCGAGGCAATCCACCAGGATGTCGCAGTCCTCGAAGAGGGCGGGCAGGGTGAACTCGTTCAATTCGCCCTCATAATAATCCACAGCGACCTCGGGATTGAGGTCGCATGCCCATTGGCTGAGAAGGTCGGCTTTGCTTTCCTCATCGCCCTCACGGTAGACGAACTGACGGTTGAGATTCGTGATGTCTGGCACATCCTTATCGGCGATGATCATGCTGCCGATTCCGGCGGATGCGAGATTGGTTACGACGACGGTCCCG
>CADAGG010000141.1 GCA_902787415.1 methanogenic archaeon | reverse complement strand
GCCCCACATACCTATTCCATCGCCTTCGACTCGCCCCAGCTGAGCGAGGACGGTCTCTTCGAGGCTCACGGAACCCTCACCGCTGACGGTGTCGAGGTGGATGACCTCTCGAAGTATCGTTTCTACGCGGTGGGCCTCCACAGCGGTGTGATGATCCACAACGACCTCACCATCACCGGCCGTGCGGACATCACTCAGCAGCCCTGGAGCAACCTCACCCCCATGCATCTGACGTTAGCAGTCTCCGATGTCAGCGACAACACCACGCAGATCACGACCGCATCCGTCAGCTACACGATAAGCAGGTCCGCGCTGTCCATCAGCTACGGCATCACCAGCGGGAACGACACCCTGATCTCCCCCGATCTGCCGACCAGCGAACTGGTCCTCATGTCGGGTACACCTCTCACCGTTCATGTGGACGAAGGTACCGAGGCGAGCCTGGTCTACACCTCCTCATCCGGGATGACCCAGAAGAAGATTTATTCGACCGAGGAGGACTCGGCCGAGCAGATCCTCAACACCTCCGGAAACGGAACGTATCTCGTTCACTTCAGCCGCTACGGATGCGAGCAGACCAAGACCGTGAGCATCACTTTGATCGGTTCGCTCAAGCCCATCAACAGCATCCGTGTGACCTGCGGGCCGGCCAGTCCATGAAGGGATACAGAGCACTATTGGCGGCAGCGGCACTCCTGTGCATGGCCCTCCTCTGCGCGGACGGGTCCTCCGGGACCCCCGTGAAGGAGGTGTACACCTGCTACGGCGACGAGATCCTCCTCCAGTACGACGGGGAGGCCACACAGATCCACTGGAAGGTCACCGACGAGGACGGCAACGTTCTCGCCGAGGAGGACGGCACCTACCTGCTGTTCGAGGCCGACCAGCATCCGGAACTGAGCCTGGCGTATGTGACGCAGACCGTCACCACCGACCAGGGCAGCTCCGACGAGATGATCCATCTGAACCTGATGCACCTGAACAGCGGCCAGTTCACCGTGTCCTTCTACGACGGTTCCGGAGGGAACCTCCTCGACCAGGACGTGTTCGACGCCAGCCGCGTGTGCAGGGGCGGGGTGTACTCCACCTTCCCTGACTCCCCCACCCGTGCGGACCACTCCTTCGACGGTTGGTACTTCGACGACGGGACCGGCGAGGCGAAATTCCTGTCCTCCACGGTGATCGACAGGGATATCGATGTGTACGCCAAGTGGAAGGACATCTACTCCGTGATCTTCAAGTCCGGGGGAGATGTGGTCGAGATGGCGAGGGTGGTGGACGGTGGGAACGTCCCTCTCCCTCCGCTCGAGAGCTCCCGCGAGAGGCTGTTCGCCGGATGGTACACCGACGAGGGATGCGTCCACGAGTACGACGCGTCCGGAGCGGTGGGCGGGAACATGGTCCTCTATGCGAAGTGGGTGGACGTGTCCCACGGATCCGGGGAGAAGGACTCCCTCGGTCTTCCGATAATGATCCCGCTCCTCGTATTGACCCTCATCCTGGTGGCATTCCGCCTCCATAAGGGCAGGGTGAAGAAGAACAGGGAGTTCCGCAGATACGGTCAGCCCCGGTGATATCGGCCGAACTATGCCGAAAATCATGCATAAACGTCGTTTATGCGGGGATTGATTGATATAATGCAAAGGCTGATATGGTACTCAGACGCTGGTCGCCCTCTTCCAGTGCCGTTAACTGAAAACTAGGTTTACAAGAGGGCACACTTCCGGGCAAACCCGGAAGTGCCTCCCTTCTTGACTTACTCTTTCATCTCTTCGAGCTGCTTGAGGTTCTCGCCCGCTTCCTCGCAGCCGAGCTCCTCAGCCTTCTTCCAGAATTCCTTGGCCTTCTCGAGGTCGGCGTCCACTCCCATTCCCTCGGCGTACATGATTCCGAGCTCGTTGAGGGGCGGCGACGCCGAACCAGTAGACGGCCTCGGCGAAGTCGACGGGGGTTCCCTCGCCGAAGACGTACATGGTGCCCACGAGGTACTGAGCGACAGGGTCGTCGAGATAGGCTGCGCCGAGCATCCAGTAGAGGGCTTTCCTCTTGTTGGGCCTCATCTTGAATCCGAAGCAGTACCTGTAGCCGAGCTCGTACATCGCCTCGGCGTCGAGTTCGTCGTTGGCGATCTTGACGAGTTTCCTTACTTTGAGTCCGCTGTATTCGTGGTAGTCATCCATTGCCATGTTATCCGAATCTCCTTTTGTCATATTAAGCCTGTCAGGCGTGCCTGATGCCGGTAGCCTGCGCGATCTCCGAATCGATGGTGCAGAGGTCGTCGAGGGACATCTCGTGGATGTCCCGGTGGCCGGTGACGCGGCAGAACGACCTGAGCTCCTCGGAGGTGACGTTCAGGTAGTTGGCGACCCTCTGGGAGGCTTTCTTCACGTCCAGCCTCTTCTCCAGCTCCGGGTCCTGGGTGGCGATGCCGAGTGGGCACTTGCCGCTATCGCAGGCGCGGTACCTCTGGCATCCTAGGGCCATGAGGGGAGCGGAGGCCAATGCTACCGCATCGGCACCCATGGCGATCGCCTTCACGATGTCGCGGCTGGTCCTGAGGCCGCCGGTGATGATGAGCTGCTGCTTCATGCCGTGCTCGTCCATGTACTTCCTGGCGCGAGACAGCGCATAGACGGTGGGGACGGAGGAGGCGTCCCTGAGGAACTTGGGGGAGGAGCCGGTGGCGCCGCCCCTGCCGTCGATGGTGATGAAGTCGCATCCCGAATGGGAGATGAACTCGAGGTCCTCCTCGATGTGGCCGGCAGCGATCTTCACTCCGATGGGGAGTCCCTTGCTCCTCTTCCTGAGCATGTCGACGATGCCCTTCAGGTCCTCCGGCGAGTCGATGCCGGGGAAGCGGGAGGGGCTGTGGATGTCCTGTCCCGCGGGCTTGCCTCTCATCAGCGCGATGATGGGGGTGACCTTCTTTCCGGGGAGGTGTCCGCCCATCCCGGGCTTGGTGCCCTGTCCGATCTTGATCTCGATGGCAGCCGAGTTCTCCAGGACCTCGTCGGTGAAGCTGTACTTGTTGGGGACGTATTCGAAGATGTACCTGTAAGCGGCGACCATCTCGTCGTAGAGCGCGCCGCCCTCTCCGCTGCACATGGCGGTCTTGGCCATGGCGGTGCCCTTGGAGAGTGCGATCTTGGCGTTGCCCGACAGCGCTCCGAAGCTCATGTGCGACACGAAGATGGGCGTCTCGAGAACCATGGGTTTCTCAGCGTCCTTGCCGATGACGGTGCGTATGCTGACCTCGGCGTCGTCCGCCAGGGGGAAATGTGCCAGCTGTGCTCCGAGCACCAGTATGTCGTCGAAGGCGGGCACCTTCATCTGCGTCTCCATGGCCGCTCCGATGCTGTGTCCGGTCTCGGAGATGGTGCGGATCTCGTCGATGATGCCGTTGTCGTGCCTCACCAGTGCGGGGTCGACGGCGATGGAGTCCTCCGGCACCTCGGATGCAGCGGTCTTCGGTTCGTCTGGCACTTCTGCGGCGGGGGCCTTCTTCGCTTCGCTCCCCATGAGGACGAAGGCGCTTTTGGGGGACCTGCAGAGGGGACATACCCAATCGTCGGGGAGGTCCTCGAACTTAACCTTCTCGATGTCCTCGTCGTAGATCTCGCCGCATACCGAGCACTGATATTTTGCCATGCGGGCGTATCGCGGTGCGCGCTAATAATGGTTCATACGGAACGGCTTTTTCGATTCCTGCACGGGCCGTCCCGCATACGATTCATAAATCCAGTATGTAGCGTTGGACGGATAGTCCTAAATAGGGTCTTCCCGTACCCGGCTTAACACTTCTCGCGCGGGCGAGTATTACGTGCCCCGCGTCAGCATCAAGGTGTCATGATGGAAAAGATATTGATGTCCCCCGTGGTCCTCTCCCCGGGCAACAGGAAGATAACCGTATTCGGCGGCGGAAGGGTCGCCCTCCGCAAGTGTCAGCATTTCGAGGGTTTCCGCATCAAGGTCGTGGCCGACGCGGTCCTTCCCGAACTGAGGGACATCGCCGACGAGGTGATCCTCGAGAAGGTGGATCCCGCCACCGCCGGCAAGTACATGGATGGTGCGGACATCGTGGTCGCCGCGACCTCCGACCACGCACTCAACGATTCCATCCGCGACATCTCCATGGGGAAGGGCATCATGACCAACTCCGCCCACGGGGGAGGGGATCTCCTGATCCCGTCCGTCCTCCGCAGGGACGGCTACACGGTGACGGTCTCCTCCGAGGGACGCGTCCCCGCCTTCCCCCCTTACGTCATCCGCATGCTCGACGGGTTCCTCGACGAATCCTACGACCGGATGCTGGAGCTCCTCATGAGGATCAGGCCCATCGTCAAGGAGCGCATCGCGGCCCAGCCCGACCGTGCCCGCATCCTTGCGGACATCCTCGACGACGGGGAGAT
>CADAGG010000140.1 GCA_902787415.1 methanogenic archaeon | reverse complement strand
CTTATGCATGCTGACGGCGATCCCGTTGCTGTTAGCGGTTTCGATTCCTATCCCGTCACTGCCGGCACCGGCGTTGAGGACGGTCATGTTGTAACGGGGCGATTTCCTTCCCTTCAGGATGTCGAGGGTGATCCTCGCATTGTCCTGCGGGGTGCCTCCGGAGACGTCGGACTTGTTGCATCTGGGTATGCCGAAATCCTCGGGAGTCACGGTGTACACGTCGAAGTCGTCTCCCTCGAAGTCGCAGATGGTGGAGGGCGCGCTGCAGGAGATCTCGTCGATGCGGTCCTGACCGTAGACCACCATGCCCTTCTGCACCCCGAGACGGGAGAGCACGTGCGCCACGGGCATCACGAGGAGCTCGTTGTACACGCCGAACAGCTGGTAGGCGGGCTTGGCGGGATTGGTCATGGGGCCCAGGATGTTGAAGACGGTCCTGATGCCGAGCTCTCCGCTGATGTCGCCGAGGTTCGCGAGCGAGGGATGGTACTTGGGGACGTAGAGGAAGCAGATGCCCGCATCGTCGAGCAGACGGGCCGCGGTGTCGGGGGACTGCTCTATGTTCACTCCGAGCGCCTCGAGGACGTCGGCTGACCCGCAGGAGGAGGACACCGCACGGTTGCCGTGCTTGGCCACCTTGACGCCTGCGGCGGCGGTCACGAAGGCGGAGGTGGTGGAGACGTTGAAGGTGCCGGAGCGGTCGCCGCCGGTTCCTCCGATGTCGAGGACCTTGTAGGGATGGTCGAACGGTACGGCGCGGGCCCTCATGGCTGCGGCGCATCCCTCGATCTCCGCCTCGGTCTCGGACTTGGTCCCCTTGGTAGAGAGGGCCGCCAGGAAGGCCGCGTTCTGCGCCACGGTGGTCTTTCCCGCGAGGATCTCGTCGATGACGCTGTACGCCTCGTCGTAGGTGAGGTCCTGCTTGTCCACGATCTTGCCGATAGCCTCCTTTATCATCGTCCTTCCCCCGCACTCTCACTGTTTGGACATCGCCTCGTAGCCCATGTCGAAGGCCTTGGCGTTGAGCTCCTTGGCCTTGGGGGGCACGGTCTCCAGGAGGACCTCCTTGAGGAGCTCCCTGTCGAGGGGGAATCCCTTGACGGCGGCCACGGCGCCTATCATGACTGCATTGGCAGCTACTGCCTTGCCGGCCTCGATGGCGATCTTGGTGGCCTCGATGGTGATGACGTGGTCGTTCTCCTTCCTGACCTCCTTCACGAGTTCGTCGATGTCGGGGTAGGTCTCGAATCCTGCGGCCACGTTGCCGGGCAGGACGGGGTCGAGGTTCATGATGACCGCGGAATCCCTGTTGCCGAGGGTCATGGCCCTGACGGTCTCGACGGGCTCGAAGGACATGATGAGGTCGGCACCGCCGGTCTCCTCCAGGGGGCTGTAGACCTCGTCCCCGAACCTGAGGGTGGAGCGGACGCTTCCTCCCCTCTGGGCCATACCATGGACCTCGCTCATCATGACGCTGTGTCCGGCCTTCATGGCGGCGTTGCCGAGTACCATGGAGGCGAGGAGGACTCCCTGTCCTCCGACTCCTACGATCTGAACGGAATACTTCACTGTCTCACCTCGATGCACTTCTTGGGACAGACATTCGCACACATGCCGCACCCGATGCATTGGTTGGGGTCAACCTCGACCTTGTCGTCCTTCTTGATGAGGGCGGGGCAGGCGATCATCCTGACGCAGGTGAAGCAGGAGATGCACTCGTCCTGGTTGACGGTGCAGACCTTCTTCTCCAGCCTCTTCTCCTTCTTCAGGAGCAGGGGGCAGGGGCACTTGGAAATGACGACGGCAACCCCGTCGAAGTCGATGGCCTCCTTCATGACCTTCACGCAGGAGGTCACGTCGTAGGGGTCGACGGTCCTGACGAACTGCACCCCGATTCCCTTGACCAGGGTCTCGATGTCGAGGGCGTCGGTGTTGATGCCTCCGAAGTGCCTTCCGGTTCCGGGGTTGGGCTGGTGGCCGGTCATGGCGGTGGTCCTGTTGTCGAGGATCACCATGACGATGCTGTGGTGGTTGAACAGTGCTGATGTGAGGGGCTGGACTCCGGCGTGGAAGAAGGTGGAGTCGCCGATGAAGGCGATGGGCTTCTGGTCGGTGACCTGCGCGAATCCTCCCGCGGCTCCGGCTCCGCCGCCCATGCAGATGATGAAGTCGGCGGTCCTGAAGGGAGGCTGCACCCCGAGGGTGTAGCATCCGATGTCGGAGCAGTAGACGACGGGGGTCTGTCCCGCGGCCCTCTTGGTGGCGGCGTACATTCCCCTGTGGGGGCATCCCGCACAGAGTGACGGGGGCCTGCCGGGCAGCTGCATGCCGGACTTGGCCATGGGCACGGCGGCCTTCTTGACGGTGACGAAGTCCTTCAGCCTCTGCATGGTGTCGGGGGAGAACTCCCACTCGCGGGGCAGGGTGCCGTCCCTCTTTCCGTGGACGGGCACGTCGAGCCTGTTCTGGGCGCAGATCCTCAGGACCTGGTCCTCCACGAAGGGCTCGAGCTCCTCGACGACGATGACCGCCTTCTTTCCCTTGATGAAGTCGGCAATCTTCTTCTCGGGCAGGGGGTTGGTGAATCCGAGCTTGAGGATGGAGACTCCGGACACGAA
>CADAGG010000139.1 GCA_902787415.1 methanogenic archaeon | reverse complement strand
GAGAAGGCATACCTTGAGGAGATGCTCCGCAGGGCTGCCTTTGAGCGCAGGATGCGCATGGAGTACGAGGCCGAGAAGGCCAGGCGCAAAGCGTTCGAGGACGCCGACAAGGCCTATTCCGACATCAGGCGCGGCAGGGACCGCACCGAGGAGGCCTACGAGGAGGCCCGCGACCACTTCCGCGACTATGGACGCGCGCAGGGAGACTACTTCTTCGACCTCCTGTTCGAGGAGGCCGACCGCGCCAGGGGCAACCTCGACCGTGCCCGCAGGTACGCCCGCGAGCGCTACGAGGAGGAGAGGGCGAACCGCGCCGAGACCCGCGAGAGGGTCAGGCAGAGGTTCAACGAGGAGTTCGACGAGTTCTTCGGACCCTTCGCCGACACCGGCTTCCAGAAGCACCTGGTCGGTGCGGGACTCGAGCTGTGGATGGCGCTGAACGCCCTCGTCAGGGCGGGACCCTTCCCCGACTCCGTCAAGGAGGCCTTCACCGAGGCCGACCGCAACAAGAACGCCGAGTTCTGCGTCAAGAACGAGCAGTGCAGCAAGAAACCCTCCAAGGGCGCCGACGAGCCCCAGCCGATCAAGATCACCGCCAAGGGGAAGAAGGAATGATCCCCGACGAGGAGGGTATCGCGGCCGTCAGGGCCGCCCGTGCCGTGACCGAGGCGGAGACCGAGGGGAGGGAGCTGGACGTACCGCTCCCCGCGCACCGCCCTTCGACATGGCGACCGCCCTCACCCTGGCCGCCCGCGGGGTCTGCTCCGACCCCCGCTTCCCCCGTCTCACCAAGAGGGAGGCGGAGAGGTGCGTGTTCGAGGTCTCCCTGCTTACCGTACCCGAGCGGATCGAATACACCGACCCCGGGGACCTGGTCTCCAAGATCAGGCTGGGGACCGACGGCATCATCGTCAGGAGGTACCTGGGCCGTACGCTCGTCAATTCGGCATTGTTCCTGCCGCAGGTGCCCGGCGAGCAGGGCTGGGACATGGACGAGTACATCGGCAACCTCTGCCGGAAGGCGGGCATGCCGTACGACGAATGGAAGAACAACGGATTGGAATTCGAGAAGTTCCAGTTCGGAGAGGAATCCCCCGGAGGGGAAGTCAGGAGGATGTGATTTTGGATTACGACAAGGTTCTCTGCGGACGCATGTACATAGACGGTCAGCTGACCTATTCCGAGGTCGGTATCGCCGACGGCAAGATCGCTGCGGTGGGAAAGCATGTGGCCGGCGGAGAGGAACGCATCGATCTCGGAACGAGCATGACGGTCCTTCCCGGTTTCATGGACCCCCACGTGCATCTCCGCGATCCCGGGCTCACCCACAAGGAGGACTTCCCGACCGGCACCTCCGCCGCCGTGTGCGGAGGGGTGACCTGTGTTCTCGACATGCCCAACACCAAGCCCCCGGTGACCGATGTGGAGACCCTGTTGGACAAGAAGAGAGCCGTCAGAGGACGTGCCTTCGCCGACTACGGGCTCTTCGCTGCCGTTACCCCGAGCTGTCCCGTAGGGCTGCTCTCCAAGCATGTGCCAGCATTCAAGATGTTCATGGGTTCCACCACCGGTAACATCCTGATGAACGACGACGAGGAGATCGCTCCGCTGATGGACGAGATTGCCATGACCGGCAAGGTCCTGAGCGTCCATGCGGAGGACGACAATTTCATCGACCACAAGACGCAGGAGAACTGCTGCCAGGACCACCTCCGCAACCGCCCCGTCGAGGCCGAGTTCTCGGCCCTGCGCAGGCTGGCCCCTTACAAGGACAGGGTGAAGATCAACATCTGCCACTGCACCAACGCCGAACAGGTCAGGAGGGCCTCGGAACTGGGATTCACCACCGAGGTGACCATGCACCATCTGACCTTCGACGCGCTCTCCAACACCAGTGCATTCTACAAGACCAATCCCCCCGTGAGGGATGCCGCCACCCGCGACGCCCTCTACAAAGCATTCCTCGAAGGGAAGATAACGATGTTCGGAACGGACCACGCCCCGCACACCTTCGAGGAGAAGACCCAGGAGTTCGATTCCGCACCCGGCGGAATACCCGGTGTGGAGACCTGCATGCCCATGATCATGGAGAAGGTAAGGGCCGCCGAGATACCCCTTTCCCTGGCGGTGCGCATGGGCGCCGAGGCCCCCTGCGAGAGGTTCTCCGTGAAGAAGGGGAGGATCGCCGTCGGCTACGACGCGGACTTCTCTATCTTCGACATGAGGAAGGTCACCGAGATCGACCTCAGGAAGCTGCACACCAAGGCGGGATTCAACCCGTACCAGGGAATGCGTGCGGTTTTCCCCGACACCGTTATAATCAGGGGTCAGGTACAGGTCAGCGAAGGCGAGCTGTGCGGCGAGCCCATAGGCAGGGATATCTGTGGCTAATTACGAAGTGGACTATTCGGAAGTGACCGGGAAGAAGGCGGAATGTCTCGACGGATGCGGCATGTGCTGCCTCTGCCAGCCCGAGGTGCTCCCGGCCGAGAGGGCGTTCTTCAAGAAGAACCACCCCCGCTGCCTGGTCCGTGCCAAAGGTCCCGAGCCCTATTTCGCCCTGGCCCTGAAGAACGACCGCGGATCCTGCGTCTTCCTCAACGACGAGAGGCGCTGCCGCGTCTACGACCACCGCACCACCTACTGCAAGCAGTTCCCCTACCACATCTACGTTTCCGACCACGTGAAGGTCGAGCTCGACCTGTCCTGCCGCGGACTCTGGACCGGCAAGGGGGTCGACGCCATCACGGAGGCGAAGGTCCTGGTGGCCAACGCACAGGAGAGGATCGAGGCGACCCTCCCCGAGGCCACCGAGGTCTACCACGAGTTCTACAGCGAGGCCCGCGAGGCAGGCATCATGTCCGATCCCTCGGCCATCAGGATGTCGGTCTCCGAGAACCTCTCGAGCTTCACCGACCCCATGTTCCTGGGAAGGCTGCTGGACCTCGCCGAGATGGAGGCCCAGGTCGACATCAGCGGTGCCAAGAAGGACCGCAAGATCGACATGGACGAGCTCTCCGAGGCCGCCCGCGAGACCGCCATGGACTCCCTGTCCAGCGAGGACCTCCTCAACCTGGCCGTGTACGGGGCGGAGGACCTCTCGTGGAACGTGTTCAACGCCGACGGCAACACCATCGAGTGGATGGAGATCGGCAACGACGGAGAGTTCCACCACAAGGGATTCGCCGACGCGGACAAGATCAAGCTCCAGCCCCTGGAGGACGACGGCAAGAAGGTGCTCAGGGACTACATCGCCGTGCTCAACGGCAGGGACAGCTTCCTCGGCAGCGTCTACTACCTGATGGCGGAGAACGGCTACGAGGACGACCTCTCCAACGCCTACTACGGCAGTCTCGCCACCGCCGTGCTCGACATCATGTGGAGGGCTTCGCTCCTGGACAAGTTCTTCGGCACCGGCATGGGCGCGAGGGGCATCCGCGAGGCCATCATCTTCTACGACATGGACCGTCTCGACGCACCCACCATCGGAGCGTTCGTCTGATGCTATAATATAAGAAAGGACGCGCACGATAGGTTCTTATAGTGCATGCCTTATGGCAACTTCAGATAAAGCTATCGACCTATGGTTTCGTATATGAAACGGTCGGTGGTCCCTCCGTCGTCTGGACGGATATAAGATTCAAGGAGACTCAAAAATGGGAGCAGGAACAGCAGCACAGGGAAGGCACAACAAACACAAGACCCACATTCCCTGCCGCAGGTGCGGAAAGCGTTCTTAC
>CADAGG010000138.1 GCA_902787415.1 methanogenic archaeon | reverse complement strand
ATCCTCTCGTCGGGGGAGTCGCTGTCGTGCACCAGGTTGACCAGCGAGGCGGAGATCACGTGGGGCACGTGGCTCACCGCGGCGGTGATGTAGTCATGCTGGTCAGGGGTCATCACGAGGGGGATGGCGCCCATGGACTTCACCACGGCGCAGAGGGATTCCACCTGGGCGTCGGTGGACTCCGGGGTCCTGGTGAGGATGTAGTAGGCATTCTCCAGCAGTTTGGCCTTGGAGTTGGCGTAGCCCACGCGCTCGCTGCCGGCCATGGGGTGTCCTCCCACGAAGTTCGCCTCAAGACCCAGACTGCGGATCGCATCATGGATCCCGCCCTTGACGCTGCCCACGTCGGTGAGGATGGCGGAGTCCTTCAGGAAGGGCTTCACCTTCTCTGCGTTGGCCGCGTTGTACTTCACGGGAGCGCACAGGAAGATGAAATCGCACTCGGAGAAACGCGAGTCGATTTCGGACACAAGCACATCGACCACCCCGTCCTCGTAGGCCTTGGTCAGGGATTTCCTGTCGGTGTCGAAGGCGATTATCCTGTTGGATCCGTCGTGAGCCTTGAGCGCACGGGCGATGGATCCGCCGATGAGCCCGAGTCCCAGGAAGCCGAAGGTGTACTGTGTCATTGATTAGCACGGATGCGTATCGGAGATATAAACTGTGGGTCTTGTCCGACAATCAACAGAAATACTGCGGACCGCATACCCTAGTGCATGGAAATGGTGCCGATGGGGGCCGGGGACCTGGACCGCGTGTCCGATTTTCTGTGGAAGTGCTGGTCCGAGGTGTACCTCGGCATGGCCACCAACGGCATCGACGGGATCCGCGCCGAACACCGGCAGTGGCTGGAGGACGGGACCTATCTGAATGCCGTCGCCGAGGGGATGCTCTACTACATGTACGTGCAGGACGGGAGGGACGTGGGCCTCATAGGGTTCAGGGCCGAGCCGTCGGGCCGCCTCTTCCTGGACAAGCTCTACGTCATCGAGGGCCTGCGCGGGAAGGGATTGGGCCACAAGGCGATGGAATTCGCGATCGGATACGGCCGGGAGCACGGATGCGACAGGATCTACCTCCACGTGAACACCATGAACACGCAGGCCATAGAGTTCTACCGTTCTTTCGGACTGTCCGAGGTATCCTCATCCCGCGTGATGCATGCGGGGACCGAGTACGGTCTCACCATGATGGAAGGACGTATCTGACGTATCAGGGAGCGGCCGGGACCAGTCTGTTCCCGGTGATCATGGAACCGGTGATGGTTCCCACATCCGAGATGTAGTCTATAAGCATCGAATCCACCCCGCTCTGGATCTGGTTCGGGTAGTCCTGCAGGTACACGTTCCCGTCCCCGCCCGTAATCATGAAATCGGTGGCCGCCAGCTTGTAGGTGGCATCCGGATCCAGCTCCTCATCGCCGACCGTGATGGAGACGACCCTGCTGCCGGGCTCCGCATTTATGTCGTAGGTGACCGTCATTCCCGAGAACTGCAGGAATCCCCCTTTGGTGGCGCCCATGAGATTGAGCGAGAATTCCATCTCTTCCACGATCACCGAACCAGGGACATCCATGGTGCAGGTGTAGTTAAGGAACGGGACCACGTCGTACAGGTTCTTGAGGGAGATGTCTCCTGCCTGCAGGGAGGTGCGTATGCTGCCGGAATTGATGAGGGCGATATCGGAATCGGTGGTGGTGCGCATCACATCGGCTATGAAATCCCCCAGGTTGGTCTCCGCGTTCCTTATCTCGGAACGTTCGCCGTTCAGGATGATCTCGGTGTGCCCGATCACCTCCTTCAGGCTCTCGTCCACGGCGGTCTTGATCTTGGTGATCGTCTGTTCCGTTATGTTGTAGGAGAGGGTCGGCTGGTTGTAGAGCTTGGCGGAGATGCCTCCGGGACCGGAGGTGATGATGCCGACGTTCTTGAGGTAACATCCCGTGCTGGCGATGACGGTACCGCTCTCTTCGAGGGTTATGCTGCCGTCCCTCACCTTGCCGTCCTCCATCTCGGTGTGGCTGTGCCCGTCTATGAAAATATCGATGCCTGGCACTTTGCTGCACAGCTGGTCGGAGGTGATGTAGCCCTTGCGGGCGACGCCGAGGTGTCCCACCGCCACGATGCTGTCGACGTCCTCCTTCTCCAGCAGGGAAACCATGCGTTTCGCCGCGTCCACCGGGTCCGTGACCTCGGTGTTGCCCATGTTGCCCGCCATGGTCGTCACGGGGGTCTCCGGGGTGAGGAGTCCGAAGAATCCGACCCTGACGCCGGTCCTCTCCAGGACCAGGTATTCGTCCAGTACGCTCTTGCCGGTGTCGGAGTAGACCAGATTGGAACATATGATCGGGAAATCCAGCTGTTCGATCCTTTCCAGGAAGATGTCCAGGCCGTAATCGAATTCATGGTTCCCGGGGACGCACAGGTCGTATCCGATCGTGTTCATGATCTCGACGGAACCCATGCCCTCGGTCATGGTACCGTACGAGTTCCCCTGGAGGAAGTCGCCCGCATCCACGATGAATGTGGTCCCGGTCTGCGAGTACTGCTGGTTCAATGCGGCGACGGTGGTGAACCCCGCGCTCCCCTGTTCCTCGAAGAAGCAGTGGGTGTCGTTCGTGTGGATGATGGTGAACGACTCCGAATGTCTGTCCCCGTGGGGCTG
>CADAGG010000137.1 GCA_902787415.1 methanogenic archaeon | reverse complement strand
GATGTCGTACACCACGCGGTTGACCTGGCTCTTCATCGAGTCGGTGATCCTGACGGAGATCCTGTTGAGGACGTCCATGGTCAGCCTGGAGAAGGTGGCGGTCATGCCGTCCACGGAGTCGACGGCGCGCACGGCGATGGTGTAGCCATAGGCCCTCCTGTCACCCTGAACGCCCACGGACTTGCTGGGGACCAGCACCGCGAAGTACTGCCAGGGGCGGACGGACTCACCGGCGTCAGCGGCCTTCCTGATCTCGTCCTCGACGATGAAGCACGCCTCCCTGACGATCTGCACCTTCTCGGGGGTGACCTCGCCGAGGCACCTGACGGCCAGTGCGGGTCCGGGGAAAGGCTGCCTCTCGGAAGCCTCCACGCCCAGCACGCGGGCGACCTGCCTTACCTCGTCCTTGTAGAGGTCCCTGAGGGGCTCGCAGAGGGTCATGCCCATGTCCTTGGGGAGACCTCCGACGTTGTGGTGGGACTTGATGGTGTCGCGGGTGCCGTCCCCGGACTCGATCCAGTCGGGGGCGATGGTGCCCTGGAGCAGGCAGGTGGCGCCGAACTCGCGGGCGTACCTCTCGAACACCCTGACGAACTTCTCACCGATGATCTTCCTCTTCTCCTCGGGGTCCTCGACGCCCTTCAGGGCCTCGAAGTACTCGTCGGCGGCACGGGCGATCTTGTAGTTGATGCCCATATGCTGCATCATGGCCTCGACCTCCTCGGTCTCGCCCTTCCTCATGAGGCCGTTGTCGACGTAGACCGCCAGGAGGCGGTCGCCGATGGCCTTGCTCGCGAGGGTCGCGGCGACCATGCTGTCGACACCGCCGGAACAGGCGATGATGGCCTTGGCGGGGGCGGGGATGCTGCTCTGGATGAGCTCGACGGCCTCGTCGATGAATTCCTGTTCGTCGAAGAAACCGACCAATCACTGCACCTTCCCGGCTTCACCGACGACGAAGTCGGAGTCCTTCTCGACCTTCTCGGCCATGGCCTTACGGTCGTCGGCGAGCTTCTTCGCAAGTGCGGGATCGGACAGTGCCAGCATCTCGATTGCGAGGGTTGCCGCGTTGTCTCCGCGGTCCATTCCGACAGCGGCCACGGGGATTCCCGGGGGCATCTGCACGATGGACAGCAGGGCGTCGTAGTTCAGGGAGCCGCTGACGGGGACTCCGATCACGGGCTTGGTGGTGAACGAGGCGACGACTCCGGGCAGGGCGGCGGACAGTCCGGCGATGGAGATGAAGACTCCCGCATCGGTGCCGGTGACGAGCTGCTCGACCCTCTGGGGGGTCCTGTGGGCGGAAGCGACCGCGATATCGTACGCGACGCCGAACTTGTTGAGGACCTTGATGGCCTTCTCGGCGATGGGGAAATCGCTCTTGCTTCCCATGATTATGAAGACTTTTGCCATGCAGGGATGACTGTGAAAAAACTAATAAAATTTTTGTGAAAAGGAAATGGCGGCTGGGAGACCCAGCCGCCTGGAATGGTTTTAATCAGCTCTTAAGAACGGTGACAAGGAAGATTCCAACAGCGATGAGTGCACCGATGAGGATTCCGATCAGGTAGACGACGGCGTTGTAGACGATGTTCCATCCGTCGATACCGTTGAAGGGAGAGATTCCGCTCCAGTTGATGAGGTAGACCCAAAAGAGTCCGACTGCGAGTCCGATAACGATGATCAGGACACCGAATGCCCTGTTTTTGCCCTTTCCGAAGTAGGTGGAGAAGACTCCTGCGAGGATCATCACAATCGAGAAGACGAGAATGATGAGGGTCAGGAAATCCCAGCTGATTATGTCCATGTTTCTTGCCTCCGTAAATCATACCGATGGTACGGTTCAGATACGTCCACAATTACGTTAAACTTATAAAATGTTCTGTCGCGACTTTTTATAAAAACGCATAAATAAAGAGCCATTCATGGTATTCCATCGACTTCGTGATACCATGGAACTGCTGGGAATCGTTGAAGGAATCACATCCGAGGGGCATGCTCTGGTCAAGTGCGTGAGCGCTCCCGAGCTCGGTTCGGCCGTTTTCGACAAGGACCGCAACCGCATCGGTTCCGTCAAGAGGGTCCTGGGGCCGGTCGACGAACCTTATGCGTCTGTCTCCGGCGAAGGGGTCAGCGGCAGCCTGAAGGGTGCCAAGGTCTATTCCGGCCAGGGCGGTAACAATGGCAGGAACAGGGGAAAGGGCAGGAAGCATTGAGGCCTGTCCCTTCTGCGGGAGCGGGGACCTCGTCTTTTCACGGTCCTCCGACGGTGTGAACTGCAACGGCTGCGGAAGGCGTTTCTACATCTCGGATTTCATCAAAAAAGACATGCCTGGCACTGGCGATTTCCGTCACGCTCAGAACTATATGTCGGAGTCCGCCGAGAGGAACCTCGCGTTCGCCCTCTCGGAGATCGGACGCATCGTGACCGCCAACAACCTCCCTCCCTCCGTGAGGGGTTCCGCCGATTCCATCTACCGCAGGGCCGCCGATATGGATCTGATCAGGGGCAGACCGATCGATGCCCTTGCGGCGGCCGCGGTATACGCCGCCTGCAGGATCTCCGGCATCCCCCGCACCATGGACGAGATAGCGGAGAACGGAGGGGTCGGCAGGAAGGAGCTCGGAAGGACCTACCGCCATCTCTCCAAGGAACTCGGGCTCGCGCTGACC
>CADAGG010000136.1 GCA_902787415.1 methanogenic archaeon | reverse complement strand
CAGCAGCAGGCTCAGGGCAACCAGTCCGCCGGCGGAAGCAAGAAGGCCGACGACAACGTGATCGACGCCGACTACAAGATTGTCGACGACGATGACAAGAACTGAGAAGGTAAGTTCAGATGGCAGAGAAAAGGGACTACTACGAGGTGCTCGGAGTCTCCAAGACTGCGACCGCCGACGAGATCAAGAAGGCGTACCGTTCGCTCGTCAAGAAATACCATCCTGATGTGTCGACGGAGCCCAAGGATGTCGCCGAGGCCAAGTTCAAGGAGATCTCCGAAGCCTACGAGGTCCTTTCCGACCCCGAGAAGCGCAGCCTGTACGACCAGTACGGTCATGCGGGTGTCGACGGATCCTTCGGGGCCGGCGTCGGCGGATTCGGCGGCTTCGGCCGCGGGTCCCGCCCCAACGCCCCCCGCCAGGGCGACTCCCTCCGCTACGACCTCGAGATCGATATGCTCGACGTCCTCAACGGCAAGGAGGTCCCCATCACCGTCAAGCACACCGTCTCCTGCCCCGACTGTAACGGAACGGGAGGCAAGGGCGGCAAGACCCAGCAGTGTCCGGCCTGTAACGGACAGGGTCAGCGCCAGGAGATGCGCCGCACCATGTTCGGCAACACCATCTCCGTCAGCGAGTGCCCCCGCTGCAACGGTTCCGGAAAGATCCCCGTGGATACCTGCACCCGCTGCAACGGCAGGGGACGCATCAACAAGGACTCCAAGGTCGCCATCAACATCCCCAAGGGAATCGAGGACGGCATGCGCATCCGCGTGGGCGGAGCCGGAGATGCCGGATACAACGGAGGACCTGCGGGAGACCTCTACGTGGTCGTCCATGTCAAGGAGCACAGGAACTTCGAGCGCGACGGCGCCGACCTGTGGATGAAATGCGACGTCTCCTACCCCAAGCTGGTGCTCGGAGGCAGCATCACCATCTCCACCATCGAGGGCAAGAGCGTGGAGATCAACATCGCGCCCGGAACCCAGGTCGACAGCGTCCTCAAGGTGCCCGGACAGGGTCTCCCCGAGATGCGCCACACCACCCGCGGAAACCTCTACGTGCGCCTCGGCGTGGTCATCCCCAAGAAGACGACCGCCGAGGAGAAGGAGCTCCTCATGAAACTGGACGCCAACGCAGGCAAGAAAACCACTTCCAAGAAGAAGGGCCTATTCAAGTGAACAGGGGGCGGGCACCGCCCGCCCAACCTTCGTTTTTTAACATCTGGCACAGGGGCGCGGAACCATGATCGCGGTCACAGGAAGCACGGTCGGGAAGGACGGGACCGCAAGGCTCCTGAAGGACGATACCGTTCGTTCGATGTCCAAGTCCGATTTCCTGATCATACTCGGCGGATGCGGCGTGACCGAGGCCCGTGCGGACTTCGGGGCGCGGGTGAAGGAGTACCGCGACCTGCCGTGTTCCATCCTGTTCATCGACAGCAGCACCGACGACTACGACCTCCTGGCGGAGCATCCCTTCTTCCCCTGGAACGGGGGGAGGACCAGGAACATCTCCCGCGGCATCACCTATCTCGCGAGGGGACAGGTCTTCTCCATCGGGGGCAGTTCCTTCCTCGCCATGGGCGGAGCGCCCACTCCCGGCCGCGACGACATGGGGAAGTACTACACCTGGTGGCCGGAGCAGGACATCTCCCCGGAGGACGAGAAGGAGGCCGAGCTGAACCTCCTGGACAACGGCTGGAGGGCGGATTACGTGCTCACCAGTGACCGTCCCCGCGGTTGGGGGCCGGGAGGATCCGAGGTCCTGGAGAGGCTGGCCTTCCAGATCGATTACGGCACATGGTACTTCGCGGGCCCTGAGGACAGGGAGCTGCCCGGTTACCGTGCGGTGCAGGTCTGTGATAGGGTTATATCCCTGGGCTGACCTCATCTTATCATGCAGGACCCTTACAGCAAGGAACTGGAAGTCGCTTCGGCGGCGGTGCGCGAAGCAGCCGACAGGTACGTCTCCGACGGAGACCGCGATGCCGACGAGAAGCAGAACTCCGTGGGGTCCTTCGACATCGTCACCCATTCCGACGTGGAGGCTCAGGATTCTATCGTCAATGCTCTCCGCGAGGCTTTCCCGGGAGACCGTTTCTACTGCGAGGAGAGCGAGGGGAACACCCTCACCGACGAGCGCACCTGGGTCATCGATCCCATCGACGGCACGCTGAGCTACGAGCGTGGCATGCCCATCTACGGGACGCAGCTGGCACTGTTCGTCGGGAAGGAGCCCGTCCTGTCCGTGATTTACGTTCCTGTGCTGAGGGAGATGTACACCGCCACCGTCGCCTCGGGAGCCCGTCTGAACGGTTCCCCCATCGGTAACAACACGTCCCGCGAGCTCAGGAAGTGCGTCGTGTCCACCGGCGATTTCTCAAGGAAGAAGCAGGAGTGGAGGGACAAGCATTACGAGCTGATCGGCGCCATGAGGGACGAACTGGCCAGGATCCGCATGCTCGGTGCGGCCTGCTGCGACTTCGCCTTCTTCGCGGCGGGAAGGATCGACATCCACATCAGGTTCGTGAACAAGATATGGGATTTCATGCCCGGACTCTTCCTCGCGAGGGTGTCCGGAGCATACGTGGACGAGGAGCTCCTGAAGGAGAAGAGTTTCCTCCTGCTGACCCAATCGAAAGAAGAGGCAGAGGAGTTCAGGCAGAAGGTCCTCTCCAAGGTGGAACTCTGATCAGTGCATGACCTTGTGGTCGGGCATCGGCCGGTGGTACTTGCCGGTCATCGATTCTACGGAGATCTCGAAGACCTCTGCGGCCGCGGCCATCTTCTCGTTCATGGGGAATCCGGCGCGATCGGGAACGGTCTTCGCGATGATGGCCCTGAGGACGGCGATCTTCTTGTCGAGGTCCTCTATGACCCTCACCTTTCCGCGGATGACTGCTGATTCGTAAACGGTGGTGGTGTTGCATCCGTCGGGACCGGTGATCTCGAACCCGCCCGTCTCCATGGCCGTGAGGCAGACCCTGTCGCACGCCTTCATGTTGTCGTTCTTCTCTCCCTGCTTCCTGCCGTGGAAGTAGAC
>CADAGG010000135.1:2725-4993 GCA_902787415.1 methanogenic archaeon | reverse complement strand
GTAATCCCTCAGGTCCTTGGGTTCGGCATGGAGTCCGAGGTCGTTGGTCTTGATGACCACATTGAGGATCTTTTTGTCGAATACCATGTTGCCGTTGTCGAAGAAGTACTCCGGGACGATATCGAATTGGACTCCCCTGCTCTCTAACTTAGCTTTGATACCATCGCTGTACTTGTTCTGCAGCAGGACGATCCTCCCGACCTCCCTGTCGGTGCAGATCGAGTGGATGAGATAATCGTCGTTCATGGGGCAGATGATGATGCCGAGCACTCCTTTGGCCATGGGGATCCTCCGAATAGACCCGTATCGGCGACACGGATTATTACGGTATCGGGCGACAGTCTGATATCCGTTCACTGCAATCCGTCCGTGGAATGGGACGCATCATCATACACGTGGACATGGACGCCTTCTATGCGTCCGTGGAGATCCGCGACAATCCGTCGCTGAAGGGGAAGCCCGTCATCATAGGGGCCCTTCCCGACCAGAGAGGGGTTGTGTCCACCTGCAGCTACGAGGCCCGCGGCTTCGGGGTGCGTTCCGGCATGAACATCAAGGAGGCCTACCGCCTCTGCCCGGAGGGGGTCTACATCCATCCGGACTTCGAGAAGTACAAGGCGGTGTCGGAACAGCTCCATGCCATCTGGGACTCCTACGCCACGGTATCCGAGCCGATAGCCTTCGACGAATCGTTCCTCGACGTGACGGCCACCGCCGGCGATTTCGACAGGGCGGCCGAGATGGCTCACGAGATCAAGCGGAGGACCAGGGAGGAGCTGGGGCTCACATGTTCCGTGGGGGTAGCCTACTGCATGTCGGCCGCCAAGATCGCCAGCGAGGAGATGAAACCCGACGGTTTCTTCCAGATCAGGACCAGGGAGGAGTTCGTGGAGCTCATGTCCGGGAGGGAGGTCAGGGAGCTCTTTTCTGTGGGGCCGAGGACCGCTGAGAGGCTGAACGACCTCGGGATCGTCACCGTGGCGGACATACGCGAGCATGCGAAGGAGGTGGAGAGGGCCTTTGGCAAGCACGGCGCCTTCCTGGTGGGCCTGGCCGACGGAATAGACGACAGGGAGGTCACCCCATACCGCCCCGAGGACGCCAAATCCGTGAGCAGGGAGCTGACCTTCCAGGAGGATGTTTCCGACTATGTTCTCATCAGGGATGTGATCCTCCTGCTGGCCCTCAGCGTGGAGGACCGTGCCGCGAAATACGGTCTGCACGGGAACGGGATCTCGGTCAAGATCACCTACTCCGACATGAAGACCATCACCAGGACCCGCACCGGAGCCCCGGACGACAGCGCCATCACCATCGCCAAGGAGGCCTGGAAGATGCTGGAGAACCTCGGCAAGAAGCCGGTCAGGCTCATCGGGGTGGGGGTGTTCAACTTCGGAGCCAAGAAGGTCCGTCAGATGACCTTAGATCCGGAAGAGGAGGAGGTCCCCGCCGAGGAGGAGCTCGCCTACTTCCTGGAGAAGATGCACAAGCGCTACCGCTTCGACTTCATGAAGAACCGCGAATGGATGCTCCGCGTGGACCGTCTGCATGGCGTGGCGGAGCATATGCGCATACAGCGGATGAAGACACTCTCCAAGCACGGACGGACACATTGAATCCGTCCAATCCTGTCAATCTGGAACATCCCTGCGCATATATTCGGCGGGGGATTTATTAGCATAATCATCCATCATTACAATATGTGCAGAATAGCTGAGGCCGTATGGCTGAAGAACCATCCCGTGGCGATATACCGTGCCGATAGCATCCCTGAGGGGGCCAACCTTCCCGGCGACCACTGCGGCATACCGCGCCTGCTGGTGAGGGTAGCCCGCTGCGGAGGTGTATCCGCCACCGACATGGGGCACTCCCACTGCCACGGATCAAAGAGCGGCTTCGGCTTCGGAGGCATCCCCGACAGGTACGTTTCGGCATGCTCCGCGTCGGTCGTGCCCGAGGAGATCAGGAGCAGATACAAGCACAAGGGCGCCGGACAGTCCTACTTCAAGAATCCGGAGATCGCCCTGCAGCAGATGGAGCCCATCAAGGACTACGGGGACGGGAAGGACGTCATCGTCTTCGAGGACCTGGATGCCGCCGAATCGGAGGGCAGACCGATCGAGGTCGTGGTCTTCATGGTGGATCCCGCCCGCCTAACCGCGCTGATGCAGCTCGCCGCCTACTCCAAGACCACTCCCGGTCCTGCCGCTATCATGCCCTACGGTCACGCCTGCCAGCAGATCTACGCCATCCCCCGCGCCGAGGGCG
>CADAGG010000135.1:0-2685 GCA_902787415.1 methanogenic archaeon | reverse complement strand
TGGGGATGACCGACATGTACGCGAGGCGCTTCGTCGCAAAGGACCAGCTTTCCTTCGCCGTGCCCTACAAACTGTACAAGCGTATGGATTCCGACCTCGACGAGTCCTTCCTGACGACCGGGAAGTTCAGGCTCAACATGGACAAGTGCATATGAACGCGATTCCGAATGTGCCAGACATGAAAGGGGATTCATCAAAGGTCCGTTATAGTCCGGGCGTATTCGAAGAAAATATTATATCTTAACGAGCGTGAATTTTATAATATGAACACCAGGGACGAGATCATCGATGCAATGGAGGGCCGCAGGTCCGAACTCCCGCCGCCCGCAGTATTCACCTCCACCGCGACAGTCAGTCAGATGGATTCTTCGGGGTGCAGTTGGCCTGAGGCCAATTTCGATCCGCAGAAGATGGTCGGCCTGTCCCTGGAGATGCACCGCAGGTTCGGCTTCGCCTCCGTCAGGCTCCCGTTCTCCATCTGCGTGGAGGCCAAGGTCCACGGCTGCGAGCTCGGCGAAGGGAAGAAGGACACCCCTCCGTCCGTCATGTCCTCGCCTTACGCGGGCAAGGGCGCCCTGCAGGAGGTCCCCGACCTGATGCCGGTGGACGAGTTCCTCTCGAGCGGATGGATCGCATCCGTCCTCGAGGCCGCGGAGCTCATGCAGAAGCACGACGAGGTCTTCAAGACCGTCTCCATCGACGGACCTTTCTCCGTGGCCGAGTTCCTGGCGGGTGCGGAGAACATGATCATGGGCCTGCTCATGGAGCCCGCCCTCGTTGACAAATGGATCTCCGCCATGATACCGTACCAGGAGGCCTACGCCTCGCGCGTCACCGAGCTCTGCGACAACGTCATGGTCATCGAGGAGGCCGACACCAGCATCCTCCCTCCCGAGTACTTCGAGGAGGTCATCGGCTCCAAGCTGCCGAGCGTCATCAACTGCGCCATGAAGTCCTCCTTCTGCTCTCTGCACAGTTGCGGGGACACCATCGCCGTGGTGGACCAGCTGTCCGCTCTCGGCGAGGACCTGATCTCCTGCGAGGCGTCGGAGGCCCCGAGGACCTATACCCAGAGGATCCACACCAAGTGCCGCGTCCTCGGTTCGGTCAACCCCGTGAGGGTCCTGATGCAGGGCAAGCCGCTGGATGTCCTGGAGGCCGCGGCCCATTCCGTGGAGGCGGGCTTCGATCTCATCGGTCCCGAGTGCGGAGTATCTCCGCTGACCTCCGACGAGAACCTCCTGATGCTCGCCAATTACCGCGACAAGCTCAGGTGAACACCTTCCCGGGGTCAATCCCCGGGTTTTCAGTTAAATTATTAACGACGGTTGTATCATCTTCCTTAATATGGCCGGAGTGAAGGAGTACATTTCCAACAACCTCTCGTTCTTCAAGGGATGGGCAGTCTACCTTCCGTTCCTCATCCTGGTCCTATGCAACTTCCTCGACCAGTACTACTTCACCTACGAGGGCGCGGCGGCCATGAAGTCGTACACCCTCAGCATGCCCGTGTACTGGATCGTGGTGGGTATCGGCACCTGCATCTCCGCCATCATGTCGAGCATCATCAAGAAGCACCTCGCCGACGGCAACCAGGAGGCCATGAACAAGTCCGCCTCCAACGCCCTGGTGTACACGGTGGTCTTCTCGCTCATAGTCTCGGCGGTGGTCTTCCTGGGCGTGCTGCCCCTGGTGTACAGCTACACCGAGACCGACGTCGGCGACAACATCTTCGACTTCCTGTCCCCCATCATGGCGCTGAACTTCGCTCTCGCGCTCAACATGGTCATGACCGGTATGCTGGCGGTCCTGGGGGAGACGAAGAAGTACGTCACCTGTCTCGTCGTCACCCTGGTCGCCGAGCTTACGATCGACCCGTTCTTCATCTTCTTCTGGAAGATGGGCGTCATGGGAAACGGTCTCGGAACCGTCTGCTGTCTGTCGATCTCCGGTATCCTGGCACTTTACTGGATCCTGGCGAAGAAGACCCCGCTCAGGATCTCGTGGCGCCTGGTCAACCGCAGTCTTGCCGATTTCCACCGGGCCGCCAAGGGCATCGTGTCCTACATGGCCCACGTGGTCTTCCAGCAGGTCGGTGAGCTCATCGTCCGTATGAACCTGTACCTCACCTACTCCCTGTCCTACGGTATCCCCGTGCTGTACACCTCGTTCGTCGCCATCGTCGGCGGAGGAACCGCGGCGTCCACCGCCCCGGAGTACCGGAGGATGTACGCTGAGAACGACATCGACGGCGCTTACAGCCTCTTCAAGAGATCCGTGCTGGAGACGTTCATCATCATGGCTATCCTGTCCGCCCTCCTGTTCACCTTCGACGACGCCCTGATCCTTTTCATGGTGAACCACGCCTCCCTCGAGGAGTCCACCCCCTTCGTCGTCTGGACCCTGGACGTCCTCTGTGTATCCGCACCATTCCTGGGTCTCAGGGCGGTATGCAGTTCGGTCTTCGTCGACAGGAACGCGGTCAAGAAGAACGTCTTCGACAACTTCATCTTCGCGGTGATCAGGACCGCGGTGCTGGTCTACGCCATCGGATTCGATTTCTTCTGGCTGATCTACCTGCTCACCCTGGAGCGTTTCTTCATAGGGGTCATCGCCGTGTACCAGGCCAGGCATTACATCCTGTCCAAGAAGAAGGCCGTTCCCCCGGTCACAGCAGATAATAGC
>CADAGG010000134.1 GCA_902787415.1 methanogenic archaeon | reverse complement strand
GTCCATGCGGCGGATCTTCTCCAGCATGTCTTCGGTGGGGGTCTGCAGGGGCCTGACAACGACGACCCTGGTGTCGGCGTCGGCGATGATGTGCTCGTAGTCGTCGTCGGCCACGAGGGTACCGTGGTTGATGATGGCGATCCTGTCGCAGAGGTCGGAGACCTCGTGCATCATGTGGGAGCTCATGAGGACGGTCAGGTTGTTGTTGTCGTTCCTGATGTTCTTGAGGATCTCCCTCATCTCCGCCATTCCCCTGGGGTCGAGTCCGGAAGTTGGCTCGTCGAGGATGATGACGTTGGGATCGTTGAGCAGGGCGAGGCCGAGGCTGATCCTCTGCCTCATTCCCTTGGAGAAGGTGCCGATCTTCTTGTCGGCCCAGTCCTGCATCTTGACCTTCTCGAGGATCTCGGATGTCTGGGACTGTATGGAATCCTTGCTCATGCCGAAGATCTCGCCGACGTACTTGAACGTCTCAGCGGGAGAGAGGTAGGAGTAGAACTCGGGGGTCTCCACGACGGTGCCCACGCCCTGGAGGGCCACCTTGGGGTCCTCGAAGACATCGTTGCCGTTGATGTACACCTTGCCGGAGGTGGCGTGGATGAGGTTGGTCAGTATCTTCAGCGCGGTGCTCTTGCCGGCACCGTTGGGCCCTAGGAGTCCGGTGAAGCTGTTCTTCTTGATCTGCAGCGAGAGGTTGTTGACGGCCACGAAGTCGCCGA
Organism: methanogenic archaeon; assembly: GCA_902787415.1. Classification (GTDB taxonomy): domain Archaea; phylum Thermoplasmatota; class Thermoplasmata; order Methanomassiliicoccales; family Methanomethylophilaceae; genus Methanomethylophilus. Next base: position 1,978 of record CADAGG010000134.1, on the reverse strand, counting down.
ACTGCTTGTGCAGGGTCTCGAACTCGATTGGGAACTCGGAGGTCATCCGATCACCCTTTGTCTGTCAGTCATTTCATCACTTCCGATCGCGATAGCAATGCCATTGCGCTTTCTTAAACACTCCATCCTATGGGAGATATATAAATTTTACATCTAATGCGATAATAATTTATCGTGACACGATAAAAAATAGTCGTACATTATTAATATAACCATGATGATTACGAAGCATGGGAGAATCAGGGAAGACCCGTCTTCAGAGGATATGCAGTATCGCCAAATACATCGTCCTGGCAGGAGTCGTGCTCTGCATCCTGATCCTGGTCGGCGGCGTGGGCCTCTTGGCCATGGCGCTGATCGATCCTTCGTTCGCCTTGGAAAATCTCAGCCGCGAGGAACTGTTATTCGTGATCTTCGTGATGATCACCAACCAGGCGATCAGCGTCTTCGTTTTCTATTATCTGTACGAGCTGACCAAATCCATCGGCGACGGCAGCTCGCCCTTCACCTCGGCGAACGTATGGCATCTGAAGAAGATGGCCATCCTGCTGTTCGTGGGCTGGATCGCGGTGACCTCGGCGGGCATGGCCCTGTCGGTTATCTGGTCCGTCCCCATAACGGGCATCAGCGGGGACGCGCTCCTGATGGCTGGAATCATCTACGTCATCTCGCTGGTCTTCGAGTACGGCGTGCGCCTGCAGGAGGAATCCGACGGATTCGTGTGATACCATGCCGATAATCGTGAGACTTGACAGGGTCATGGCGGACCGGAAGATATCCCTCAACGAACTCGCTGAGAAGGTGGGGATAACCAACGTCAACCTGTCGAAGCTGAAGACCGGCAAGGTCTCCGGCGTGAGGTTCTCCACGCTGGAGCTCATCTGCGAGGCCCTGGACTGCCAGCCCGGGGACATAATGGAATTCGTCCCGGAATCCAAAGAAGAGTGAAAGACCCAGAAGGCCCCGGAGGGCCCTCCGGTTTCAGGGGAAGGTGATGGTTCCGATGACCCTCAGCTTTCCGCCGTCGTAGTACATGAGCACTCCCTTGTCGCCGGATTTGTGGATCATCTTGCCGTCGAGTTCGAAGGTGACCTCGGAGTCCTTGTCGGCTCCCGCGAGGACCACGCGCACGGGCAGGATCTGCATCCAGTGACCGACGTGGAGCATCATGCCCTCCTTGACGGCGTTCTTCCAGTACTTGTTGTACTGGACCTTGCCGTGGTAGGAGTCGCTCATCTTGATGGAGGGGTCGGTGGAGCACACGAATCCCCTGTCGAGCTCGTCGCTCTCGATGTCCCTGAGGGCGAGTCCCACATGGTCTCCCTTGACTCCGTCGTCGCAGTCGATGTCGTGCTTCTGGATGGACTTGAGGGTGACCTGCTTGCCGAGGGGCCACACGGTCATCTTGTCGTGCTTCTTGAACCAGCCGTCGGCCACGGATCCGAGGACGACGGTACCGACACCCTTGACGTTGAAGTGGCTGTCGACCGGGCAGGATCCGCAGGTTCCGTCGCCTGCCTTCCTGTTCTCCGCCTTGGCCATTCCGATAAGTGCCAGACGCATGTCGACGTGGTTCTCCTCCACGAACTCGTAGTGCTCGAGGGAGGTGCCCGCGATGAGGGGGGTGAGCTGCTCGGGCTGGATGTAGTTCCTGAGGACGATCCATCCCCTCTCCATCTTCTGGGAGTCCACCATGACGATGGTCTCGCCGAGGAAGGAATCGATCTTGTCGACCACGAGGATGCAGAACTCCGCCATCTCGGTGGCGTAGAACAGCGACTGCAGTTTCTCGGGATACTTGGAGGGTTCGATGAGCGTGATGGAGTCGGTGCCTTCCTTGACCTCGTAGAAGGTCATGTCGGTGACGGTACCTTTCTTGCCGATCTTGTCGGCCAGGCCGCCGGCGCCTACCACCGCGACGTTCATGTTTCCCATGTTCAGATCTCCGATGATTTGACCAGATCGAGTCCGGCCTTGG
>CADAGG010000133.1 GCA_902787415.1 methanogenic archaeon | reverse complement strand
TACCTCTACTGGAGGGACATGTTCAGGGAGGGCAGGCGCCTGGACACCGACTGCGGATACGTGAACCTCTATCTGACGGAGCTCATAAACACCGACCGCGGGGAGGCCACCGCCGGGATCATCAGCAGATTATTGGAAGCGTACGGGGACTGCGAGGGCAGCCTGATAGGCACCACGCTGATGGACCATGCCCTCTGCAACGGTCAGCCCTTCACCGACTACCGCGTGTGCATGGACAGGTATGTCGTGAACGCCTGGGTGGAATCCTTCGCGGCGGGGAGGAACACCGTCCCGGTGGACGACACCCTCCTCGGCATGATGAGGTCGGGCTCCATCGGAGTCAGGTACATCGGGAGGTCCGCCCTGACCGAGCCCATCGGCCGTGCGATACAGAGAATCTTGATGGAGATATCATCGCGCAGGGACCCTGCCGAGCTGTTCGGTGCCGAGCGCATAACGGTCAAGAGGGGACTCTACTTCGGGTTCGACTACCTCCGCGGGAGCCCGGATTGCAAGGTGGCCTACAGCAACTTCATCGGCAACAGGAAGTTCACGCATTTCGCCGACAAGGTCTTCCAATACGCCGTGGCGCTGCAGGGCGCTCCCCCGGGAGGCAAGAGGCCCGTTCACGTTCTCGGGCGTCAACTGCGCCCTGATAATCGCGGAGGAACTCTCCGCATGGGAGGAATCCCGCAAGAAGGAGATCGAGATCAGGCTCGACTCCGACGCCATCGACGACGCCGAGTCCGACCTGAGGGCGGTCACCGACATGATGAAGGTGTCCCTCGACGGCGACGAAACAGAGGAGACTGTTCAGACAGTGACCTCCTCCGCGGAGGATCCTAGGAAGGTCCTGGACGGGGAGACATCCGCCCGTCCCGGGATCGAGGATGCGGTCAACGGCAAGGCCCTGACCCACGTCGGCGATACGGTTTTAGAGGATGGCAGACCTGTTGAGGATTATTTGGAAGAGCTCAGAAGGATGATGTGATGGTTGCAAACGTACCCAAGAGGACACTGAACACGCTTATGAACGCGATCTCCTCCGGCGTGGTACCCCGCAGGGGGCTGGAGTACATCGCGGTCGGAAGGAAGAAGGAGACGCAGACCTTCGTCAACGATCTCGACGATACCGCCGACGGAGGAGGTGCCTTCCGCTTCATCTCCGGACGCTTCGGGAACGGTAAGAGTTTCATGACCCAGATGGTCAGGAACTATGCCATGGACAAGGGCTTCGTCGTCATGGACGCCGACCTCGCCATCAACCGCAGGATCACCGGCTCCAAGGGAGAGGGGGTGAACACCTACCGCGAGCTCGTCAAGAACACCGCCTACCGCACCCGTCCCGAGGGCGGGGCCGTGGAGCCCATCCTGCAGGAGTGGGCAGAATCCCTCTGCGACGAGCTCGGCGGAAGGGATGCGGTCACCCTCGACGGGATCAGGCACATCGTCAGGCAGAAGACCGCTGACATGGCGAGCATGCAGTACTACCGCGACTTCGCGACCGTCCTCTCGCAGTACGTGTACAGCTACCTCACCGACCAGGAGGACGACCCCGCCATCAGGTGGCTCAAGGGGGAGTACGACCTCAAATCCAACGTGAGGAAGGACCTCGGCGTGAGCACCCTGGTGGACGATTCCGACTGGTATGAGATCATCAAGCTGTGGACCAGGCTGTTCGTCACCCTCGGTTACAAGGGTCTGGTGGTCTTCCTCGACGAAGCGGTGGTCCTCTACAAGCTGCAGAACAAGGTCTCCCGCTCCAACAACTACGAGCGCCTCCTGACCATGTTCAACGACATCATGCAGGGCAAGTCGTCCTACCTCTCGATGTACGTGTGCGGCACCCCCGAGTTCATACAGGACCCCAACAGGGGACTCTACAGCTACGAGGCCCTCAAGTCGCGCCTGGTCTCCGGACGCTACGAGACCGGATACGACAACTACCTGGGGCCGGTCATCAACCTGAGGCCTCTCTCCAATGAGGAGATCTTCGTCCTGCTCAGGACGGTGAAGGGACTTCACGAGCAGAGGTACGGCTACACCTCGGACATAGACGACAGGAAGCTGGAGATCTACCTCAAGACGGTGCTCAGCGGCAGCGTCTCATCCTCCATGCTCACCCCCAGGGAGATCACCAGGGACCTCATCAGCCTCCTGGACACCCTCCATCAGAACCCGCAGGCCACCTTCGAACAGCTTGTTCAGGGCAGGAAGGTCGCCAACGACCGCAACCCCGACGACGACATCATAGAGGACCTCGACGTATGAGCGACCTCTTCGCCGACCTGCCCTGGTTCCTCCAGGAGTATGTGCACAACAACAGGTGGACCTCCTTCAGGAACATACAGCTGGACACCTACGAGGCGTTCCGGAGCACCGAAGGCCACATCCTCATCTCCGCGGGTACCTCCAGCGGTAAGACCGAGGCGGCCATGTTCCCCGTAATCGCCTCCGTCTACGGACAGTGCCAGGAGGGCATTTCCGTTCTCTACGTGGGGCCGCTGAAGGCACTCATCGACGACCAGTTCGAAAGGATCGAACCCATCCTCCGCGACTCCGGGATCAGGATAACCGGATGGCACGGGGACATCAGCCAATACCGTAAGGACAAGACCGTGAAGGACCCCTCGGGGATACTCCAGATCACCCCTGAATCCCTGCAGAACATAGTCACCAACCGCCGCGACGAGCTGACGAGGCTGTACAACCGCAGACGCTATGTCGAAGACCTCGCCAAGTTGGATGACGATTCGCTGGACAGCGACCTTACGATCTTTTCCATCGACATCAACGGATTGAAAGTGGCAAACGACACGAAGGGGCACGCCGCCGGAGACGAGCTCATCAAAGGCGCCGCCGACTGCCTTGCCTTATCGATTGGCCAATCCGGAAGAGTCTACCGAATCGGTGGAGACGAGTTCATGGCCATCGTGCACACGGAGGCGCCAGAAGACATCCGCGAGGCAATTCGTCGGAAATCGGACGAGTGGCACGGAATGTACGTCGACAAGATTTCCCTATCCATAGGCTACGCTGCCTTGGAAAATCATCCCGGCGCGACGGTGAACGACCTCGAGCACCTGGCCGACAGCGACATGTATGCCGAAAAGGACAGGTATTACCAAGCGGCGGGAATCGACAGGCGTCACCATTAGCGGCTCGTGAGCCGCGATTGGTCGGTAGGAAACTCCGTTATTCACCTTGCTCCCGGGATGGAACACGCACGATTGCCACGGTACCGCCGCCTCGGCGCGAAGCGATTTCGAGCGTCGATGAGCAAGCGGCGAGCCGGTCGCGTATATTGTCGAGATCGGAAGCGCGGTCGTCGCTTCCATGGTCAACGGCCTCGGATGCAAAATCGCCAACAAGGGGCGGCATTTCGAAACCGGGGCCGGTATCCTCGACCGTGACCACCGAATACCCAGCTTCCTCGTAAGTCGTGATGCGCACGTACAAGGGGGGCAATTCGGGACCCGCCCCGTGTTTCACGGCGTTTTCCACAAGAGGCTGCAACGTAAGCGGCGGCAGGCAAAAATCCGTATGCGGACAATCGATATCCACGACAAGGTCTCTCTCGAGGCGGGCCTGCTCAACGTTCAGATAGGCGCGCGCATGGTCGAGTTCCTTGGAGAAAGGTACCTGGCCCTCCT
>CADAGG010000132.1 GCA_902787415.1 methanogenic archaeon | reverse complement strand
GTCTGTCCGAGTCCCTTGACCTCCTTGACCTCGAGGATGGTTCCCCTTCCGGGGCCCTCCTCCTTCTCGAGACGGGACTCGAGGAAGCGCTGTGCCAGACCGATCAGCATGAGCATGATGTCGGGCACTCCCTCCCCGGTCTTGGCACTGATGGGGATCAGCGCCACGGCCTTGGTGAAATCGTCGATACGGTCGTACCTGTCAGCGAAGACGCCCTCCGACGAAAGCTGTGAGATGATGTTGTACATGTGCTCCTCGAAGGCTGCAAGCGTGTGCGCCTGCTGCTTCTTCTCGGAGATGACGAAGGCCTGGTTCTCCTCCGAGATCCACCCGTCGACGGTGTCGATCTTGTTGAGGGCGATCACGAAGGGGGTCTTGTACTGCCTCAGGATGTGGATGGACTCGATGGTCTGGGGCATCAGTCCTTCCCTGATGTCGATGACCAGGACGGCGAGGTCCGCGAGGGAGCCTCCCCTGGCGCGGAGGGAGGTGAACGCCTGGTGTCCGGGGGTGTCGATGAAAAGCAATCCGGGAACGGTGAAGCGTTTCTTTCCGATGATGGGTCCGCACATCTCGTAGATGCGCTCGATAGGTACTTCGGTCGCACCGATGTGCTGTGTGATAGCCCCGGCTTCCCTGTCTCCGACGGCAGTGCCCCTGATCCTGTCCAGGAGTTTGGTTTTACCGTGATCGACATGACCGAGGACGCTGACTACGGGTTGCCTTATTGCCATGGAACATCACATCTCTTTATAGGGAAAGGAAAAGGTAAAAGGTTTTAGGTGACCGTTAGGCCGTCAACTCACTCGTAGAGCCACTTGTTGGAGTCTTTGGTGTAGTCGACGAGCTCTTCGGGCTTGAAGAAGATGCCGATCTCCCTGGCTGCGGACTCGGGGGAGTCGGAGCCGTGGATGATGTTGAGACCGGTGACCATGCAGTAGTCGCCGCGGATGGTTCCGGGGGCGGAGTCCTGGGGGTTGGTCTTTCCCATCATGTTCCTGCAGACCTGCACTGCGTTCTCTCCTTCCCAGACCATTGCGAAAACGGGTCCGGAGGTGATGTAGGAGATGAGCGAGGGGAAGAAGGGCTTGCCCTTGTGCTCTCCGTAGTGGTTCTCTGCGACTTCCTTGGGGATGATCATGAGCTTTGCTGCGACGAGCTTGAGCCCTTTCTTCTCGAAGCGGGAGACGATCTCTCCGACGAGTCCGCGCTGGACTCCGTCGGGTTTGACCATCAGGTAGGTCTTCTCCATAGCCATCGGAATCACTCCTTGGACTCTGCCTTGGCTGCGGCCTTGAGGCGGGCTTCCTTCTCGACGTGGGCCTTCTCGGTCCAGTTGGTGGTCCTGGGGACCCTCTTCAGAAGGATCATGTTCTTGTAGCACTTGTTGGCGTCGAAGAAGAGGACGGTTCCGTCTTTCTTAACGTACATCTTTCCGGTTCCGGGAGCGATGGTGGCTCCGCAGAAAGAGCATTTTTTCTCCTCAACCATTCAAATCACCTGCCCATTCCGAGCTTTCTGGCCTCTCTGGAGGTCTCTCTGAGCATAAGGATGTCGCCCATCCTGACAGGACCCATGATGTTCCTGGTGATGATCCTGCCTTTGTCGCGTCCGTCAAGGACACGGACTTTAACCTGGGTAGCCTCTCCGGTCATTCCGGTACGTCCGATAACTTCGACGACCTCGGAGGGGATGCTGTCTGTGTCAACCATGTAGATTCCTCAGAATCAGTTCTTCAGGTCTTTGACTGCTGCTGCGATCTCGTCGATCTGTGCCTTTCCGTTGCCGGCGTCGACGATTGCGACAGATGCGGTGGGCTTCTCGAGTCCGATTGCCTTTCCGAGCTCCTCTTTGGAGGGAACGTAGACGTAGGGGACGTTCTTCTCGTCGCAGAGTGCGGGGATGTGGGCAAGGATCTCCGGGGGCTCGACGTCGACTGCCATGATGACAAGTGCTGCCTCGCCGCGCTCGATGATCTTGGTGACCTCGTTGGTTCCTTTCTTCACTTTGCCGGAGTCGCGTGCGATCTCAGCAACAGAGTATGCTTTGTCAGAGAGTTCCTTGGGGGTCTCAAATTTAACGAATACTGCCATATCAATACCTCATTCAGGCCTTTTCAGGCCCTCATCATTCATCGGCTCTAAAAGAGCTGAAGGTGACGATTAGCTCTTACTATAAAAGGGGTTCGGGCGGGGACTCATTCCGCATCCTTCTTCTTTCTCTTATGCGAGGGGAGGAGTGCGGCAATCTCCACCAGACGGCCCTTGAGGACCAGCCAGACGAGATACAGGATGGCCGCGTACTGGAGGAGCCCCGCACCGTAGAACAGCAGCGTCCAATAGGGGGCGACGGCATCGGACCAGGAGACCACCGTGGCCACCGCGATGAGATTCGAATCGCAGGCCAGGGTCAGCAGCAGGGGGAAGTTGTTGGACAGGATGTACAGCGATGCGAACACAGCGATGAGTACCAGAGGCCTAATGAAGCCCCTGTCGGAGACCACTGCATAGATCGTCAGGAAGGGTACCAGCAGGACCAGGTACTGGGGGGTGGGCGGGAAGAGGAACATGACCACCAGATTGACCAGCATGTACCTCAGGAATTCGTTCTCCAGGTCCTTGCCCGCGGTGCGGTAGAACACAAGTGCCAGCAGCATGCAGAGCAGGATGATTATGAGGTATGCCGCCACGGTGCCCATGCCCGCGATGGCATCCCATTGGCTCCCGTCCCCGCCGGCACGGGCGGTGAGGAAGGTGAAGCAGTAGCTGAGGGTCCCGTCCATGATCTGCGGGAGGAATACCGCCGCTGCTACAATCATGACCCCGGCG
>CADAGG010000131.1 GCA_902787415.1 methanogenic archaeon | reverse complement strand
CGGGACCCACCGCCGAGCCCCTGACCATGTTCGACGGGGCACCCATCTCCGACGGGGCCAGCGCGGTCATTCTCTGTCCCCTCGAGGACGCCAAGAAGTACACCGACGCCTACGTCAAGGTCGCCGCGACTGCCCAGGCATCCGACTCCCTGGCACTCTTCCAGAGGAAGAACATCACCGAGTTCGAGGCCACCGCCGTAGCCGCCAAGAAGGCCTACGAGATGGCCGGCATCACCGCCCAGGACATCAAGGTCGCCGAGGTGCACGACGATTACACCGTCGGCGGGGTCATGGCACTCCAGGACCTCGGACTCTACAAGAAGGGTGAGGCCGGAAAGGCCTTCCTCGACGGAAGCACCAAGTTCGACGCGGGAAAGATCGCGGTCAACACCTCCGGAGGTCTCAAGGCCAAGGGTTACCCCATCGGAGCTGCCGGCGTATCCCAGATCGTCGAACTCTACGCACAGCTCACCAACAGCGCATCTGACAGGCAGGTGAAGGACGCCAAGTACGGACTCGCGCAGTCCGTCGGAGGCACCGGTTCCGCTGTCACCGTTTCTATCCTGGAGGCGATGTGAAATGGCAATGGTATCAGCAAGGGAATGGCGTGAGATCCCCGGAAGGTACAACCTGATCGGAAGCAAGTGCGGATGCTGCGGAAAGATCTTCTTCCCCAGCCGTTCGTTCTGTCCCGACTGCAGGCGTGCCGGAATTGGAAAGATGGAACCCTTCAGGCTCAGCAGGAAGGGAGAGGTCTACTCTTTCTCCATCAACCACGAGTACTCCGGATTCAACGGCAGGATGATGCCCTACGCCGTGGCGTTCATCAGGAACGACGACGGTGTCATGATCGCAGGCCAGCTCGTCGACGTCGAGTTCGACAAGATCGAGATCGGAATGCGCGTCAAGGCCGTCATGAGGAAACTCAACGAGGACGGGGCCGCCGGAGTCATCCACTACGGATTCAAGTTCGTACCCGACAACGAGTGAAACTGCAATGAAAACGCTGGTGATCTGGGACCTGGACGGCACTCTGACCGAATCCAGGCCCTGGATCGAAGCATCCTACCGCCACGCGGCGGAATCCATGGGTCTCAGGCCCCTCAGGGGCAGGGAACTGGATTCCGCCTTCTGCGGCGATTTATTCTCCAACGTCAAGAGACTCTACGGACTCGAGGGTGAGCAGGCCATGGAGTTCGCGAGACGCTACCGTTCGTACTACGCCGAGAACTGCTTCGACAAGGTGGAGCTGTTCGTCGGCATCCGCTGGGCTCTGGAAGCCCTGAGGGCCAGGGGAGCGGACCAGGCCGTGGCGACCATGAAACCCGAAGGGCCCGCCAACGACCTCCTGAAACGGCTGGGCGTGGCGGATCATTTCGTGATGATCGCGGGCACCGACTTCGAGGGCAAACGCACCAAGTGCCAGATGATCAGGGACTGTATGAAGTGCGGGGATTACGGGAACGTCCTGATGGTCGGTGACTGTCCCTCCGACAGGAAGGCCGCGGAGCAGGCGGGCGTCAGGTTCGTGGCCGCAGCCTTCGGATACGGATATCCCATCGACAGGTGCGTCAAGGACGGCATCGATTACATCGAGTCCCCGATGGACATCCTCAGGTACCTCTGATCATCTTTTTCTGACCAGCAGGACAGCGACCGCCAGGAATCCCGCGGTCACCGCGATAACATAGAGAATGCTGGAGAACGCATCGAACTGGAACCCTCCGAGTGAGAGGTCGAATCCCATATCCGCCCTGAACCTGGCGGGATCCATCCCCGCGAACGACCGGTCCAGCGCATCATCCGCGATGAGCTGGCGGAACACCGAGGACATGTGGGTGGCGGGCATCAGTGTACCGACCATCTGCATCCCGTCGGGCATGGAACCCATGGGGATGTAGATCCCCGTGAGGAATCCGATGGCCACGCTGACGATGCTGAAGAAGCTGGCGAATCCCCCGGTGCTCTTAACGAAAGAGGTGAGGGCGTACATGATGATGCATCCCGATAGCGAGGCGGGGATCGTGAGCAGCACGGCCAGCAGGACGTTCGCCGCATCCAGGGGGCATCCAGTGGCCACCAGGAAGAGGAGCGAACAGGCGAGGATGATCAGGGTGAAAAGGAATGCCGCCACGAAGGTACCGAGGATGTAACCGAAGGCCAGCCTCCACCGTCCGGCGGGGGTGACCAGGAAATCGGTGTCCTTCCCCTCGACGCGGTCGGTGTTCATGGTCTGCAGGGCACCCATGCAGGAGGTCACGGAGACGATCCCCGCGATACCGGCCAGCACCCAGGAGTCCATCAGGTTCGCCACGTCGGGGAGTCCCGCGTTGTCCGATATCATCATATCCCTGAGGACAAAGAGATAGAGCATCACGACGATGCCCGTGGCCATGAGGGAGAAAGCGACGTTCGCCCTGTCGCGGAAGAAGCAGAGGCAGTTCCTCCTGACGAGTGCCAGAACGGTCCTCACTGCAATTCCTCCCCGGTGATGTTGATGAACGCTTCGTCCAAAGTACCGGAACGTACCTCGACGGATTCCATATTATCGCCCATGGCTTTGATTATGGGGACGGAGTCGGAGGTCTTCTCGAGGAGGATGACGATCCTCTCGTTCTCCCTGGTGAACTCCATGCCCATCTCCCTGAGGCGGGATTCCGCCTGATCCATGTCCCTGGGGACGAAGACGAGTCTGTCGGAGCAGTATCTGTCCCTCAGTTCCGAGGGGGTGCCGTCGGCCACGATGGAACCGTGGTTGATGACGACGATCCTGTCCGCTCCCGAGGCCTCCTCCATGTAGTGGGTGGTGAGGAGGACGGTGATACCGCGTTCCTTGTTGAG
>CADAGG010000130.1 GCA_902787415.1 methanogenic archaeon | reverse complement strand
TCGCCTCTGCGGCGGCGCGCCACTCGTCGTTCGTCTCTATCTTCTGCGTGGGGGTCAGGCGGGGGATGTGGGTGACGATCTCCACTCCCGCGTTGTCGCAGATCTCCTGCGCCTCGGCCAGGGAGTCGTTCATCTCGAAGTACACGCGGTCCGCATGGGGGAGGACGGCCTCCAGGTTCTTTATCGAGCTGATGTAGAACGACATCTCGGGCAGGGGGACGGCGTCCCTCTCGACTACTTTGATAGGAACGTGGACGGGTACCCTCTCGGTGTCTCCGGTGAACTTCGGCGGTTCGCCGATCATGTTCTTGATGGTGTCGATGCGGGGGTCGTAGGTCCTGTAGACCTCGTACGTCCCGTCGGGCAGGCTGAAGGGGGAGGCGGTCTTGCCCACGGAGGTGAGCTTGAATCCTCCGATCTTCTCGTCCCCTTTGTACAGGGTGAGCCCGTCGCGGATGCTGACCTTCTCATCGAGCTGGTCGGTGTCGAACTTCCTCTTGCTGAAGGCGGCCTTCCCGAGGTACTGTCCGCGGTTGTCGGCATACTTCTTCTGCACTGGGGTCACGACTCCTCCGAGGTATCCGTCGCCGTATCCGCGGTTGAACACGGTCTTGAGGAGCTCCACCTCGTTGGCGTACTCCTCGGGGTCAAGCCCCTTGTTTGCTGATGAATATACTTTGGCGGAGAGGTAGGCGTATGCCTGACTCCTCATCCTGCCCTCGATCTTCGCCGAGGTCACACCGGCCTTCTCGAGCCTCTTCAGCCAATCCACGCCGTAGATGTCGGCGCAGCTCATGACGAATGACTTCTCTCCGTCCTGCATATACTTCTTCCTGCATGGCTGGGCGCACATGCCGCGGTTGCCGCTCCTGCCGCCCACGAGGCTGGAGAAGAGGCACCCTCCGGAGATGCAGTAGCAGAGCGCACCCTGCACGAAGACCTCGGTCTCCACCGGGGAGTCCTTGGTGATGGATTCGATCTCTTCGAAGGTCAGCTCGCGGTTGAGGACGGCCCTGGAGAGACCGTTCCTCTTGCACCATTCGAGACCCTCGGCAGAGTGGATCCCCATCTGCGTGGAGGCATGCTTCTTGATGTCCACCGCATGCAGGGATTTCAGAAGACCCAGATCCTGGATGAGGATGGCATCCGCGCCGATGTCGGCGAGGAACTTCACGAAGGAGACGGCATCATCCATCTCGGTGTCCTTGACCAGGGTGTTGACCGTGACGTAGCACTTCACGCCGCGGTCGTGGGCGTAGTTGATCGCACCTTCCAGCTGGGCGTCGGTGAAGTTGCCGGCGAAGGCTCTCGCTCCGAAGGACTTTCCGCTGAGGTAGACTGCATCGCATCCTCCCATGATGGAGGCCACCAATCCTTCCGGGTTGCCCGCGGGCGAGAGTATTTCCATGTCTGCCGACTTCTGTTCTGACTATAAAAGGTCAACGGATGTTTACCGCCGTGAATGAGGAGGTATCGCGGCAATCAGCGGGTACGGCTTTTCTGAATGCGGTAGATGAGCCTGCGGACGAGCGCTCTCGGAAGGATCTTGACGAAGAACAGCGAGACCTTGAAGAGCATTCCGTAGACCGCTATGGGCTTCCCCTTGTGCATCTTCCTGACGGCGAACTCCGCGACCTTGGCGGCATCGGCGCCCGAGGACTTCTTGAAGAGGCTCACGTCCTCCGCATTCGCCGCCTTGGAGAACCCAGTGTTCACCGGCCCTGGGCACAGAGCGGTGACGGTGACTCCCGTTCCCTTCAGCTCCACGGTGAGCGCCTCCGAGAGGGAGAGGACGTAGGCCTTGCTCGCGTAGTAGACGGACATCAGCGGCCCGGGTTCGAAAGCAGCGACGGAGGCCACGTTGAGAATTCTGCCGCTGCCGGCGGAGATCATATCGGGCAGGAAATGATGGGTGATGTGCGACAGTGCCAGCATGTTGAGCCTTATCATCTCGTCCTGCTTCTCCCAGGGGCAGTCAGCGAAAGGACCGTAATCCCCGAAGCCAGCGTTGTTCACAAGTATATCAGGGGTCTGCTGGGTCATGTCGAAAAGGGCCTTCCTGCCTTCCTCCGTGGACAGGTCGGCGGCGACCTCTGTGATGGAGATGTGATGGGCGGACGAGAGCTCTTCGGAAAGCTCCCTGAGCTTACCTTCGGAACGGGCGGCGATGACGAGGTCGTAACCCTCGGACGCGAGTATCCTAGCGATCTCCTTCCCGATACCTCCGGACGCTCCGGTGATGACAGCCAAACCCTTCATGAACGACACCACATGATGGTGCAGAGGTAGGGATTCGAACCCTAGAATCGCTAAGAACAGGATCCTAAGTCCTGCGCCTTTTCCTAGCTTGGCTACCTCTGCCTGTCTAAAGCAATTGCACTGGTCTATAAGGCATTTTTCCGCTAAAACGTCCTTTTCGTTCCCGCGGACGGAGATTCCCGCGCGCACACCTTAATTAGTGATGGAGGGATAACGGCACTCAGATAGATAGCATGGTCGATCTCTTATCTGATTCCAAGAAGGAACTTCTGCTGGGCAACGAGGCCGTCACCCGCGGTCTTTTCGAGGCCGGCGTGAAGTTCGCATCCACCTATCCCGGTACCCCTTCGTCCGAAGTCGGAAACCTCCTGGAGGAGCTTTCCGAGAAGGCGGGGATGTACTTCGAGTTCTCCTCCAACGAGAAGGTCGCGATGGAGGTCTCCGCCGCGGCGGCATCCTCCGGCGTCAGGTCCTTCGTGTTCATGAAGCACGTCGGACTCAACGTGGCGGCCGATCCCCTCATGACCCTCGCATACTCCGGCGTCAGGGCCGGTATGCTGATCATGTCCGCGGACGACCCCTCCGCCCACAG
>CADAGG010000129.1 GCA_902787415.1 methanogenic archaeon | reverse complement strand
TCCCATCCACATGCACACCAAGTCCGATCTCATCCTCCGCGACAAGGAACTCCTCACCCATTTCGAGGGTCAGGTGGCCGTCACCCTCACCGGTCTCGACGAGCGGATGTCCAAGATCACCGAGCCGGGAGCACCCCTGCCGAAGGCACGTCTGCACGCTCTGAAGGAGCTCACCGAGGCGGGGATCAACACCTACGCCCTCATAGCGCCGATACTCGGCCATCTCGAGGGTAACGAAGAGGAGTTCTGTCAGGCTGTCATCGACACCGGCGTGAAGCGCGCCGCCCTGGATCCGCTGAACCTCCGCCCCCTGATGGCCGAGAGGCTCGGCAGGATGAACATCAGGGGCTCCGACCGGGCCGTGGAAAGGATAAGGTCCATCCTGGTCCGCGAGGGGATCGAGGTCAGGGACGTCTTCCGCCCGTAATCGGCAGTGCCGCATCCGTTCTCCGCCCCTTCCACATATGGACCGATATGCATCCAGTGTAATCTTCCGATATAAACAAAAATATTATCCAATGAAAACGGACTTAACGATAGTTGTTTTACATTATCAACAAGGTGTAAAAACAATGCCTGGCTCATGTGATGTATTTTGTTGTGGGTTCGAAATTTCATTTATATACTAACATATACATGATTAACATAGGTTGTTCGTTCCTATTCTGCCAGGAGAGGTTCGATATGACCATAGACGAGCAAAGCAAAAAGAAGATGCTTAGCTACAGGTGGGCTATATTCGGCGTGCTTGCGGTAGCATACTTCTTCGTATACTTCCACAGGACAACAGGCGGTGCCATTTCTCAGACGCTGCAGGACGCCTTCGGCGTCGGATCGGCGTCCATCGCACTGTTGGCCTCCGCGTACCTGTACGCGTACACATTGATGCAGATCCCCAGCGGAATCCTGACGGATAAGCTGGGCCCCCGTACCGCGGCGTCCGCCTTCGTGGCTCTCATCGCCGTCGGTTCCATCCTGAGCGCTCTGGCGGAGCCGGCCAACAACTTCAACCTGATGATAGCGGGTAAGTTCATCATCGGTATCGGTGCCGCCGTCGTATACATCCCCATCATGAAGGTGCTGGCCGTTTGGTTCCGCAAGAACGAGTTCGCCACCATGAGCGGTATCCTGCTCCTGGTCGGGAACGTCGGAGGAATCGCCGCCGCGACCCCCATGGTCATCATGATGGATTCCCTCGGAATCGAGATGACCTACATCGTCCTGGCAGTCATCACCGCCGCCATCGCCGGTGCCTGTTACCTCGTGGTCCGCAACTTCCCCGGCGAGAAGGACTTCCCCAGCATCGAGGAGATCGTCTCCGAGGAGACCGGCGAGCCCATCACCGAGAAGAACACCGACAAGATCGGGACCGTCGAGGCCCTGAAGATGACCTTCACCAGCGGACGCAAGTTCTGGCCCCTGGCCATCTGGTTCTTCGCCCTGTACGGCACCATCATGCTCTGGCAGGCATCCCAGGCCGGTTCCTACTATCAGAACTGCTGCGGATTCTCCAAGAGCGACGCCGGACTGCTCCTGACCATGGTCGGAGTGGGAATGGTGTTCGGCTGCCCCCTGGCGGGAAGGCTGTCCGACCGCGTGCTGAACTCCAGGAAGAAGGTGCTGATCATCGGTACCGTGGTGTACACCGTCCTGTGGGTGGTCATCTGGGCATCAACTTCCTGTTCGGATTCTTCGGCGGATGGTTCGTCGTTTCGTACGCACAGGTCAAGGAGCTGTATCCAATAGCAATGGCCGGAACTTCGACCGCCGCGCTGAATCTGTTCCCCTTCGCCGGAGGCGCGATCCTCATCACCATCGCGGGATTCATCGTCACGGACAAGACGCTGGCACAGTACCAGACCGTTTGGCTCATGGCCGTCGCCTTGATGGTCATCGCCTGCATCTGCGCCTTCCTCTCCGTGGAGAAGGAAAAGGCCTGAAACCATCGGGGTTGGATGCAAAAGTATGCATTCGGCCCCGAACATGGCAGAATAGGACCGGTTCGCTGGGGAGAAGCAACCCAACAACCAACATCCAAACCGTTTCAGGAGGAAAGAAAATGGATGAAAAGGCTATTCTGAAAGAACTTGCCGATGCCGTCGTCGCTTGCGACCCCCCGAGGGCCAAGAAGGCGGCAGAGACGGCCCTTTCTGAAGGTATGGATCCCGTCAAGGCGATCAACGAAGGTCTGGTCGTCGGGATGGGGGTTATAGGAGACAATTATGCGGAGCGCAAGATGTACCTGCCGCAGGTACTCGTGGCCGCCCACAGCATGTACGAGGGATTGGACGTCCTGATCCCCGCGATCCCCAAGGACGAGTCCCTGACCACCAAGAACGCCGTGTGCGGAGTGGTGCAGGGAGACGTCCACGACATCGGGAAGAACATCGTGAAGACCATGCTCACCGCAGCGGGATTCATGGTGCACGACGCCGGCAAGGACGTGCCTCCCGAGGAATTCAAGAAGATGATGCTCGACGACGGTGCGCAGGTGGTCTGCCTGAGCACCCTCATGACCCCGACCATGGACAACATGGCCGCCACCGTGAAACTGATAGCCAACAGCGGCTACAGGGACAAGGTCATCATAACCATCGGAGGGCCGCCGACCAACGACGCCTTCGCCAAGGAGATCGGAGCAGACCACAGGGACGAGAACGCGCAGCAGTGCGTCAGTTTCGTCAATTCGAAGGTGTGATAGATATGGCAATGTCATGCAGAGAGAGGGTATTGGCGGCCCTGAAGCAGGAGAACCTGGACCGTCCGCCGGTGGCCGTTTTCACCACCTGCGATACCATCGGAATGATGAAGGCGTGCGGAGCGTCCTGGCCGGAGGCCCACTCGGACCCCCAGAAGATGGCCACCCTGGCATGCGCCCAGGCCGACTACTTCGGTCTGGAGTCCGTGAGGGCGGGATTCTGCCTCACGCAGGAGGCGGAGGCCTTCGGATGCCCCATCAACATGGGTACCGAGAAGTCGTCGCCCATGCTCAAGGGCCACCGCTACAACTACAACCCTATGAAGAAGATATACGACGAGCCCGACGACCTCCCCGACATGGACGAGTTCCTGAGGACCGGGAGGATCAAGACCACCCTCGAGGCCATGGGCATCATGCAGAAGACCCACGGAGAGGACTACGTCGTGGTCGGAGGCAACACCGGACCGTTCACCCTCACCGGACACCTGCTCAACACCGAGAACCTTGTGTACTCGGTATGGACCGAGCCCGAGAGGGCGCAGAAGTGGACCAAGGCCATCTCCGCCTACAGCAAGGCCTACGGACAGGCGCTGCTCGATGCCGGAGCCGACGTCGTGCAGATGTCCGAGCCGTCGGCATCCACCGACATCCTCGCGCCCACCGACTTCCCCATACAGTCCGGACAGTTCGTGAAGGACTGCCTCGGCTCGCTGAAGGGACACACCATCCTCCATATCTGCGGAGACTCCGCGCCGATCATCCCCTACATGTTCGACACGGGCGTGGACGGCATCTCCGTCGAGGAGAAGGTGCCCTCCGAGAAGGCCATCGAGATCGCCAACCACCGCGGATGCATGGTCGGCAACGTCGGATGCGCGTTCCCGCTGTTCAAGGGAACCCCCGAGGACGTCGCCGCCGCAGCCAAGAGGAGCCGCGACGCCGGATTCAACGTGATCTCGGCGGGATGCGGAGTACCCATCGGCACCCCTGTCCCCGGGGCCGCGTCCCGGCCCCCACAAACGTCTTACCCCTCCCGCAGGGTTTGCGGGATTCTTCTCATTCCCTCTGATATCCTGGGCATTCCCCAAATCAACCAACGGTTGAAATAACTTTATATAGAAGAACAATTTTACTTGGTTCATATAACTGGAGTGTAATCCATGTACGGAAACGGAAACCAGCCTATCATCGTGTTCAAAGAGGGAACTCAGAGAGCCAAAGACAAAGAAGCACAGTTCAACAACATCGACGCCGCAAAAGCCGTCGCAGAGTCCGTCAGGTCCACCCTCGGACCCAAGGGAATGGACAAGATGATGGTCAACTCCATCGGCGATGTCGTCATCACCAACGACGGAGTCACCATCCTCAAGGAGATCGACGTACAGCACCCCGCCGCCAAGATGGTCGTCGAGGTCGCCAAGACCCAGGACACCGAGTGCGGTGACGGTACCACCACCTCCGTCATCCTCGCCGGAGAGCTCCTCAAACAGTCCGAGGAACTCATCAACGCCAACGTCCACCCCACCGTCATCGCCGCAGGATACAACATGGCAGCCGCAGAGGCAGTCAAGATCCTCGACGAGATCGCCATCGACGCCAAGAACGACAAGACCCTCGGCCTCATCGCAGACACCTCCCTCACCGGAAAGGCAGTCGGCGACAGCGAGGACAAGAAGCACCTGTCCGATCTCATCGTAAAGGCAGCCAAGTTCGTCGCTTCCGACGACGGCCGCGTCGACACCAAGAACATCAGGATCTCCAAGAAGGTCGGAGGCGTCATCGCAGACACCTACATCGTCCAGGGAGTCGTCGTCGACAAGGAGCTCGTACACTCCAGGATGCCCAGGAAGATGGAGGACGCCAAGATCGCCCTCTTCAACTGCGGACTCGAGGTCAAGAAGACCGAGATCGACGCCCAGATCCAGATCACCGACCCCTCCAGGATGAACGACTTCCTCGCAGAGGAGGAGGCATCCATGAAGGCCATGGTCGACAAGATCAAATCCGTCGGAGCCAACGTCGTCTACACCTCCAAGGCCATGGACGAGCTCATCCAGCACTACCTCTCCAAGGCAGGCATCATGGGATACAGGAGGCTCAAGGAGTCCGACATCGAGGCCATCGCCAAGGCGACCGGAGCAACCATCGTCGGAAACGTCGACGAGCTCACCGCCAAGGACCTCGGAAAAGCGAAGCTGGTTGAGGAGAAGCAGATCGGAGAGGACGGAATGTCCTTCATCACCGGATGCAAGAACCCCAAGGCAGTCACCCTGTTCATCCGTGGCGGAACCGAGCACGTCATCGAGGAGGTCGAGAGGGCCATCAACGATGCAATCCGCACCGTCGGAATCACCCTTGAGGACGGAAAGGTCGTCGCAGGCGCAGGAGCACCCGAGATCGAGCTCGGACTCAGGCTCAGCAAGTTCGCCGCATCCGTCGGCGGAAGGGAGCAGCTCGCCATCGAGAAGTTCGCCAAGGCCATGGAGATCGTTCCCTGGACCCTTGCCGAGAACGCAGGTCTCGACCCCATCGACGTCATCATCAAACTCAAGCACGCCCACTCCGGCAAGAACGGACAGTACATGGGTATCAACCTCGACACCGGAGAGGCTGAGAACATGAAGACCGCCAACGTCGTCGAGCCCCTCAGGGTAAAGACCCAGGCAGTCAACTCCGCAACCGAGGTCGCCAACATGATCCTCAGGATCGACGACGTCATCGCGGCCCGCCGCTCCAACCCCGTTCCCCCTCAGGGCGGAGCGCCCGGCGGAATGCCCGGAATGTGAGTCCACAAACGCTAACAGGGGAGGCAGCCCCTCCCCTTCCATTTTTCAAAGTGATCCCCATGCCTCAGATAATGCTCGACCTCGACGAAGACGACTATGTTCTCGCACAGTTCCTGGCGGAAGTCAACGGAGTCACCGTCGAGCAGGCTGCCAGGGATGCACTCATGGACAGCGTCCGCATGCTCTACGAGGCCCGTGCACAGTCCGGATCCCGCTCCGACAGGGAGAGGGACGACAAGGACGACGAGATCAGTCCTTATTGATTCTTGTCTTTGCAATTCAAATGTGGTTAAATTAGTTAGAAAATCGGATCTGTGACATAACAATAAGAAAGAAGAGGTAGAGACAATGGCATTACTTGAAAAATGGCGCAAGACGGCATACGACGAAAATGCCGACAAGAATAAGCTCCAGAAACTCTGGGCGGATTATTTCGAGGTTGAGAAGGGCATATACCAGAAGCTCTTATCCGATCCCGATAACGCAGTATCGGGTACGGTTGAAGAACTTGCCGAAAAATATGAGACCGACATCATGACGATGACCGGTTTCCTTGACGGTATAAATGACAGCCTGAAGAAGCCGAACGATATAGAAAAGATGACCGAGAAGACCAAGGTCTCACTCGATTTTGACAAGGAACTGCTGTACAAGAACATGGTAGCCGCAGGTGCCGACTGGCTGTACGGACTCGAAGAGTGGAACGATATATTCGATGCCGACAAACAGAAGGAACTGTACAAGGAGCAGAAGGCCAGCCAGACGGTCAGGAACGAAGGCCCGAAGATCGGAAGGAACGATCCGTGCCCGTGCGGCAGCGGCAAGAAATACAAAAAGTGTTGCGGCAGAGGCTGGTAGGAGGGGCCCACGAAGTGGGAAGAACCTGCCTGCACGCGGAGCCCATTCTGCGAAGCAGAATTCAAAATGGGCGACGCTCAGATAAGAAAAGCTGGTAGGAGGGACCCACGAAGTGGGTGCACGCGGAGCCCATTCTGCGAAGCAGAATTCAAAATGGGCGACGCTCATATAAAGTCAGTGAGTGCCCCTCGTATAGGCGCCACAAAGGAGGAATTATTATGAAAATCACACTAAAGGACGGTT
>CADAGG010000128.1 GCA_902787415.1 methanogenic archaeon | reverse complement strand
TACCCACAAGAGAGAAGGCGGGACGCTGACCTTCGAACCTTACAGGTTCAGGATGCGCGGTGACCACTTCCCCAGATTCCGTACTGAAGGGGGTTCGGGATCATACACCTACCCTGTGTACAAGAGGGATTTCTCGATAGTTACCGAGAAGCGCAACGGGAAGAAGAGGCGCTTGCTGAGGCTGGGGAAGGTCCCTGGGCTCATCAGGTGCTATAACCAGGAGACAAGGATCGACGGGAAGATCAAGACCTGTACGATCAAACGGAAGGACATGGGCAGCCATTACGAGTACTATGCCTGCATAACCTACGAGGAGACCCCCAAGCCCTACACTGACCCTGTTAAAGGGCCCGTGGGTGTGGATCTGGGTATCTCCAACATCGCCGCCCTTTCCGACGGCACCAAATTCCCGAACGACCGTATCTTCGCAAAAATGTCGAAGAAAGTCGCCAAAATCCAGAAGCAGATGAGCCGTGCCCTGTACGGCTCCGAGCATTACAATAAGTTACAAACTAAATTAAATCACACATACGGGAAGATAGAGAACCACAGGAAGAACAACATAGAGAACATCTCGGCGTACATCGTGAAGAACCACGATTTCATCGGGATGGAGAATCTGTCGGTCAAGGCCCTGCGCAATAAATCGGAGAACAGGTTCATGACCAACGGATACAACGACGCATCCCTGGGAGCACTAATCAGAAGGATAAAGGACAAGGCTTCGAGCGCCGGTCGCGAGATAATCCTTGTGCCTCCCAAGGATACGTCGCAGCTGTGCTCGAAATGCGGAAGCATGGTGAAGAAGGATCTCAGCGTGAGGACACACGTATGTCCTCACTGCGGGTACACGGAGGACCGGGATGTGAATGCTTCTCGGAATGTGTTCCAACGTGCCCTCAGGTAGAAGATCCAGGGGATGGGCCGGCCATCCCTGTCCCCGTAAGGGACAGAATAGCCGGGCACTCCGAGGTGCACCGGCACGGTAGTCCGACAGTCATCTCGTTGATAACTGTCGAACTCGGGTTGCGTAGAACAGATGCAGACAAACCGCTGAAAGTCGCGTGCGCCCGAGATAACTACCTTATAGGACAGGGGCTTGGGCCGTATCTATGAGTTCCGTTTCGGGGGTGAAGATGCTGATGAGCGATCCCAGGGTCGCCATACCCGCCATGGCCATGCCGCTGGCGGTAGCCATCCTCATCCAGAACGTGAACGGTATGGCCGACATCCTCTGGGTGTCCTGGCTCGGAGGCAACGCCGTCGGAGGTCTGGGTCTTGCCTATCCGCTGTACGCGAGCATCTGCGGCGTGGGCAACGGACTGGCCATCGGGGTGGCGGCCGCCATCGCCCGCTACGTCGGCGTGAGGGAGCGGGAGAACGCCTCCAAGGCGGCGGGACAGTCGCTTTTCCTGAGCATTGCCTTCGCAATCATCATCCTGCTGCTGTGCCTCCCCACCATCGGTCCGCTCATGGACTGCTTCGGCAACCCCGCGGCCCGCGACGAGGCCATCGCCTACATCATGCCGATGGTGCTCTTCGGTTTCTTCATCGTCAGCGGTTCCGTCATGTCCGGCATCCTGAGGGGGGAGGGGGCGGCCCGCGCCTCCATGTTCATCCAGGTGGCCGGCGCATTGACCAACATAGTCCTGGACCCGGTGTTCATCTACGGGATGCACATGGGCGTGGCGGGTGCCGGCTGGGCCACCGTAATAGCGGGACTGGTCTCCCTGGTCCTCGGACTCCTCTGCTACCGCAGGGGCAGCGGCATGTACGTCACCCTCCGCGTGAGGGACATGGTGCCGAACACGAGGCTCACCAAGGAGATCCTCGTGGTGGGCCTCCCCCAGGCCGCGGAGTACGTGGTCATGTCGGTGATCAACATCCCCATGAACTACATCATCGTGGGCGTGGCCGGAGCGGACACCGTAGGTGTTTACACATCCGCCTGGAGGGTCGCCTACGTGGCACTGGTCCCCGCACAGGCCTACAGCGGGGCCGTCGTCTCCGTGTGCTCGGCGGAGTATTCGTCCCGCCATCCCGAGATGATAAAGGAGGCCTACCGCTTCGGCGTGAGGAGGTCGGTTATCCACACCGCCTACCTTTCGGTGGTACTGGCCCTGCTCGCGTATCCGCTAGCCATGGTGTTCACCGCGGCCGACGACCTGCACTACCTCAGGGACAACATGTTCCTGCTGTTCATCGTCATGGCGTGCATGCTGCCGGGTATGTCCCAGGTGTTCGTGGGATCGGGTTTCCTGCAGGCCCT
This sequence comes from methanogenic archaeon, assembly GCA_902787415.1. GTDB lineage: Archaea > Thermoplasmatota > Thermoplasmata > Methanomassiliicoccales > Methanomethylophilaceae > Methanomethylophilus. Next base: position 700 of record CADAGG010000128.1, on the reverse strand, counting down.
GAAGCACTCGCAGACTGCCCTCTGGTCCTCCCTTGCGAGGAATATAGTGATGGTCTCGGGTTATCTCGCCATGGCCGTGATCTTCCATTGCTCCGAGGCAATCTGGGTCTATATGGGGATCATCGAGATCTGGGGCGGCCTCCTGATGGCTTGGCTCGCGTGGAGGTGCATCCTCTGGTTCGAGAGGTTCTGCGCGGACAGCCCTCCCTCCCCTATCGAAGCGTGAAAAAACGCCGAAAGTTAACAGCGATTAGGAATTTTTTACAAAAACCATACGTTGTAAAAATGCCGCAGAGCGCGAACCATTATAACCGCACCTACAGATTCTTTACGTAATATAGTTGTGGTAATATGGATAATAAGATTCTGGTCGCAATCATCGCAGCCATCGCCATCGTCGGCGGTGCCTGCGGAGCGGTCCTCCTGTTGGGCAACGGAGGGGACAAATCCATCCCCGGCCTGCTCAACATCGAGGCACCGGGCACCTATGAGAACGGTACCTACGATACCGTGATCATATGTGCGTCAGTGGGGGACGGCGATGTTCTCCTGAAGAACATCAAGATCGTCAAGGAGCTCATCATCCGCGGAGGAGGAAGCCATTCCGTCACCATGGATTCATGTACAGTGGAAGGTACCGTTACCACCGATAAGGAGGGCGGAGAGGACATCCGTATCGTCTCCAACAATACGACGATAA
>CADAGG010000127.1 GCA_902787415.1 methanogenic archaeon | reverse complement strand
ATCGGCGGGAGGCACCGCGGGACTCAACGATGTGGTGACCCTCCTGGAGAAGGCCGTCCCCAAGCAGGTGGCCTCCATGGATGGCATCCTGGAGCATGTTATCGTCAGGACCTGCAACAGGTTTGAGCTCTACGTGGCATGCCTGGACAACGACAGGGTGAGGCATGCCCTGAGGGAGTTCTTCCAGAAGCTGGTCCCCTCCTCGGACATCACCTACATCCTGGAGGACAAGGACAGCATCAAGCACCTCTTCAGGGTGGTCTGCGGACTCGACTCCCTCATCGTGGGGGAGGACCAGATCCAGCACCAGGTGAGGGAATGCTACATGCAGGCCAAGAAGGACGGCCATGTAGATACCATCCTCTCGAGGCTGTTCGACAAGGCCATGATCGTCGGCAAGAGGGTCAGGACCGAGACCGCGCTCAACAAGGGCGCCGTGTCGGTGGGATCCGCCGCCGTCGAGCTGGCGGAATCCAAGATCGGGGACCTGTCCGGCAAGGCCATCACCATCCTCGGTGCGGGAGACATGGCATCGGTCATCGCCAAGAACCTCATCGGAAAGAACCTCGGCACCGTCATCGTCTCCAACCGTACCTACAGCCGCGCCCTCGAGCTCTCCAACGAGCTCGGAGGAACCGCGGTGAGCATGGACCGCCTCGTCGACGCCATCAGGGCCAGCGACGTCATCCTCGTGGCCACCGGAGCGCCCCATACGGTCCTCCACAGGCCCGTCATCGAGGACGCCATGTTCGACCGTCCCGACAGGAAGCTGCTGGTCATCGATGTGTCCATCCCGCACAACGCGGACAAGGACATCACCGAGGTGCCCAACGTGGCCCTGGAGAACATGGACTCCCTGGAGTCCATCGCGCAGCACAACGTGGAGCTGCGCACCAAGGAGATCTCCTCCGCGGAGAAGATCGTCACCCAGGAGATCGCCAAGCTCGAGAAGGAGCGCAAGGAGGAGGCGGCCAACGAGATCATCCGCCTCATCGGCCTCAAACTGGCCGATATCAGGGAGCACGAACTCGATTTCGCGCTGTCCCGCAACGGTTCCGCCACACCGGAGGAACTGATGGAGAGCCTTTCCAAGGCAATCATAAACAAGATCACCGCCGACGTCTACAGCAACCTCAGGAAGGCCTCCCGCGAGGGCGACCTGACCTGCTGCGAGAACGTGGCAAAAGTATTCGGAGTTAGGGATTGAGATGTATTACCCAGAAGTACGCATGAGGAGACTCAGACAGAGCGAGAAGATCAGGAACCTGGTGGCGGAGACGAGACTCCACCCCGACCAGTTCATCCTGCCCATCTTCTTCGACGAGAACATCGACAAGGTGAAGACCACCGGTTCCATGCCCGGCGTCAAGACCTTCCCCCTGTCCGGTTACGACAAGATCGCCTCCGACATCCAGGACAGCGGAGTGAACTCCGTCCTGGTGTTCGGGGTGCCCGCCCACAAGGACGCCGTCGGTTCCGGCGCATACGCCAGGGACGGCGTGGTGCAGAAGGCCATCGAGGGCATCAAGGAGAACTCCGACATGCTGGTCATCGCCGACCTGTGCCTGTGCGAGTACACCGACCACGGACACTGCGGAGTGCTCGACAAGGACGGATGCGTCATCAACGACGACACCCTCGAGCTCTACGCCAAGACCGCCGTCTCCCAGGCCGACGCCGGAGCGGACATCATCGCCCCCAGCGGAATGATGGACGGGCAGATCGCCGCCATCAGGGCCGCCCTCGACGACGCGGGACACAAGAACGTCCCCATCATGGCCTACAGCGCCAAGTTCTACAGCGCCTACTACGGTCCCTTCAGGGACGTGGCCTGCTCCGCACCCGGCAAGGGCAACCGTGCCGGATACCAGATGCAGTGCGGCAACCGCAGGGAGGCCATGAGGGAGATCGAGCTCGACATCGCGGAGGGAGCAGACATGATCATGGTCAAGCCCGCCGGACCCTACCTCGACATCATCAGGGAGGCCGCCGACAGGTTCGACATGCCCCTCGCCGCCTACCAGGTCTCCGGAGAGTACGCCATGATCAAGGCCGCCGCCGCCAACGGATGGATTGACGAGGAGAGGGTCATGATGGAGTCCCTCCTCGGCATCAAGAGGGCCGGCGCCGACATGATCATCACCTACTTCGCAGAAGAAGCCGCCAGGATGCTGTGATTCAGATGGACAGGTCCGCGCAGCTATACGAGGAGTCCAAGCTCCTCACCCCCGGAGGAGTTTCCAGCCCCGTCAGGGCGTTCTCCCCCAACCCCCTCTTCATCTCCGAGGGGCACGGCTCCAGGATAAAGGACGCCGACGGTAACGAGTACATCGACCTCTGCATGGCCTACGGCCCCCTGCTGACCGGCCACGCCTGCCCCCGCGTCATGGACGCCGCCAGGCAGCAGATCTCGAAGGGCACCGTCTACGGAGCGCCCTCCGAACCCGAGCTCGACCTCATCAAGAGGATCCACAAGGAGATCCCCTCCGCCGAGATGGTCAGGCTTGGTTGCTCCGGTACCGAGGCCACCATGCACGCCATCCGCGTGGCCAGGGGAGTCACCGGCAGGGACGGCATCATCAAGATCCGCGGAGGTTTCCACGGTGCCCACGATGCCGCCCTCGTGAACGCCGGCTCCGGCAGCGCAGGAGGAACACCCTCCTCCAAGGGAGTGCTCGCAGATGTGGCAAAGCACACCTTCACCGCCGAGTACAACGACATCCAGTCGTTCTCGGACATCATGGACAAGCAGGACATCGCCTGCGTAATCATGGAGCCCGTCATGGGCAACGTGGGCGTCGTGCCCCCTCAGAAGGGATTCCTCGAGGATCTCAGGAAGGTAACCAAGGAACACGGCACGATCCTCATCTTCGACGAGGTCATCACAGGCTTCAGGGTCTCCTCCGAAGGCGCTCAGAAGCGCTTCGGCGTGACCCCCGACATGACCACCATGGGCAAGATCCTCGGCGGAGGATTCGCCGCC
>CADAGG010000126.1 GCA_902787415.1 methanogenic archaeon | reverse complement strand
CGGAACGACCAGAGTGGAGATGAAGAGCGACAGGAGCATGATGATGACCATCATCTCTCCGTAGTCGATGGTCTGCAGGAACACGGGGTTCAGGAAGAGGTACGAGGCGATCACCAGTCCAGCGATGATCTCGTACGCCAGCATTCTCCAGAACACGTTCTTCTGGAAGACGTCGTCCTCCACCTCGGGCTCGAGGGTGACCTCGGTGACGTCGATGATGCTGGGGATGAGGAAGTACTTCCTGGAGGTGCGGCAGAGCTTGGAATCATCGTTCTTCTCCAGGGAGAGGAGGATGCGGTGGTAGTTCTCGCGGAAGTAGGCGACGATTACCGCCAGCACGCCGTAAGAGACGAGCACGCAGACGATCATGAGCACCACGGTGCCCAGCACGGTGGAGTACAGGGTGATCTCGAGACCGGAGCGGCTGATGAACCAATAGAATCCGGAGATGAACCTGTTGAGACCGTTGGTCTCGGGTCCCAGGAGGAACCAGAACAGAAGACCCAGCACCACCGCTCCAAGGAACAGGACGGCGGCCGTGTAGCGGCTCTTGATGACGTTGTGCTCCGACAGTATGAAGGCCGGTATCCCCAGGATGATGAACAGGGCGGTGTACGATACGCACGCGGAATACAGGAAATGGCCGAAGGAGGTGTGGTTCCCCCAGGCCGTGAAGAAGAGTATGACGGTGATCAGCGCGAAGATGATGACCGACGCGGGGAACACCCTGAATATGAAGCGGTCGAGCTTGTCCTGCCTGGTCTCGGCGTCCCAATGGGGGTTCAGCTGCAGCCATTGCCTCAGTTTGGGGGTGATGTGCAGTTCGCCGAGCGGTTTGCGCCTCATGGCCCATCCATAATCTTAATAGGTTAAAATGGTGAGCGTCATAAAATTGCATTGGCATATATACGCCGTGTCCGATACACGTGTATGGCATACGACAACAGGAACGGGAACCGCCCGCAGCGCAGGGACGCGCCGAGGGAGTTCTTCAAGGCTACCTGCGCCGACTGCGGGAAGGAGTGCGAGATCCCCTTCAGGCCCACCGAGGGCCGTCCGGTCTACTGCAGGGACTGCTACAGGAACCACCGCCCCGCAGACAGCAGGCCGCGCAGGCACCTCTTCTGAAACCCAGGCACCGAAAGGTGCCGAAAAACGACATACCCAGGCATCGGATTCCGATGCCGATTTCTTGAAAATAGGAAGGCCCCCGGAGGGGCCGTGGTTTGACAATCAGGCGATCTTCTTGCCGGCTTCCATGCTGGCGGACTGGTTGTAGACCGAGATCACGTCGAAGACGAACACGGAGGAAAGAGGAAGGTTCATCTTGTCGCAGACGGCCTTGACTCCGTCGTAGAGGGGTCCGGACTTGACCTGCTCCTTGCAGACGCAGTGGATCTCATAAGCCTCGGTGCCCTTGAACACGGCGAAGGACGCGTTGGGGTTCTTGGCGAGGTTCTGGGCGGTCCTCTTCATGAGGATCTCTCCGACCATCATCTGGCTGTCGCCGACGGCGCCGATGGTTCCCGCGGTGACGGTGTGGGGCCTGTTGCCGGGGCAGACAGTGCTGATCGTTTTCTTGGCTTCGGGGTCCTTCAGGAGGGCCAGTACGTTCTCAGGGATTGCTACCATTTGTAACACCTAGCTTGAAAAAGACCCTGGTCAGTATATAACCATGTATGCAAACATAGTTCCCTGTATCCAACTTCAACTGCTGAACGGGTCGGCGGAGCCAGCTGCGAAGGTGAAGGAAGGAAGCGTTCCGAAGATATCATGGCCCTGATCATCGAGGAGTGCGGGGACAGTATCGTTGTAGTAGAATGTCAGGGTGAACGCATGCGTACCGCTCGCAATGTTGGGGATGAGCTGGGTGGGATTGCCGGTATCCGCACTCCCCTGGTTGAACAGATAGTTGTTGCCGCCTATGGAGAGGACGATGCGATCGATATACGTCCAGCTTTGGGGAGGCATGTGGAACCACGCGCGCAGCTGCGCATTGCCCCCGTTCCAGTCCACCACGAGCTTCGCGGAAACCGTAGCACTGCTCTGCGTGATGTTGGTGCCTTCGTGAGAGGGGGCGGTGAAAGTGATCGGTGCGGAGATTTCATCCCCGTTCTCATCGACGATGTCGATGCTGTATGATTCCGCACTCAGGCTGTTGCCCCCGATCGACAGGGTGCCGTTGTACGCATATACTCCCGCCGTAGCAATGACAAGGAGTACCAGGAACGCAATCGCCGCCGCGGCGGATCTCTTCACAGTATCAGCCTCCTGTTGCTGGGCCTGACCACCGCCATGGCAGCAGGCGCTCCGGTAGGTTCGGGGGCTACCAGGTTCATGGTGACCGTGGCGCACTGGGGTGCGATGACGATAAGGGTGCCGGTGATCAGATGGATCTCGTAATCATCCTCCTCCAGGTCTCCGGTGAGTTCGCAGGTGATCGTGTTGGTACTGTATCCCACCGCGGTCTGGGTTCCGCTGATGGTGATGTCGAAGTACTGTGCCTCGGCGGCCAGGATTCCGAAGGAGCTGTATCCGCTCTCGGTGAGGGCGGTTCCGTCGAAGGCCTTCCAGGCGGAGGCAGTTATGATGTAGATGGGTCTTGTGCTGACCTCCCAAGCAACGTTGGTGATGTTCACTCCGTTGACATAGAGGACATAGTTGGCGCTGGAGGTTCCCGTGATGGAGAACGAGGCCGCATAGTCCCCGCTGTGGGTGGCGAGATAGTTGGCGCAGGACAGTTCGGCATCGTCTCCGTCGATCAGGCCGGTGGAGGAGGTGACCACGTTGTGCTCGGTTCCGTCGTACATGAAACTCACTGTGTCGCACACCACATAGACCGCCTTCTTGGTGATGGACCAGTTGACGGAGGAGACATCATTGCCGTTCAGGTACAGATGGTAGTTGGTGGGGGTTCCGCCGGTGATGGAGAACACAGAGGTGTAGGTGCCGGCATCGGTCTTGGCCCCGTTGGTGACGGAGACCTGTTCCGCA
>CADAGG010000125.1 GCA_902787415.1 methanogenic archaeon | reverse complement strand
CAAGACCTCCGTCCGAACAGTCGTGGCAGCTGAGGACCAGTTCCTCGTCCATGGCCTTGAGGAGCCTGTCGGAGGATTCCTTGAGCCTCTTGACGTCGGTGGCGGGGACCTCTCCTCCCTTGCCTCCGAACTTCCTGAACAGCAGGGATCCGCCCATCTCGTCCGCGGTCCTTCCGACCAGGAACAGCAGCGAACCGGTCTTCTTGAAGTCGGCGGAGACCGCCTTGCGGACATCGTCGATGAGACCGCAGCAGACGATCATGGGGGTGGGAAGGATGTAGACCCCTCCGGGTGCCTCGTTGTAGAGACTGACGTTACCGGAAGGTATGGGGATGTTGAGTTCCTTGGCGAAGTCGCCGATACCGTGGACCGCCTCGCGGAACTCTCCCAGCCTCTCGGGCTTCTCGGGGTTTCCGAAGTTCAGACAGTCGGTGAACGCATTGGGCCTGGCTCCGACGGCGACCACGTTACGGTAGGCCTCGTCGAGGGAGGCCATTCCTCCCCTGTAGGGGTTGGCCTTGGTGAACCAGGGGTTGCAGCCGACGGCGGCGGCGAGTCCCTTCCAGCGCCCGGGGACGGGCATCAGAACGGATGCGTCTCCGGGTCCACCCTTGTTGAGCTTTCCGACGATGGGGCGGAGGACGGTGCTTGCACGGACCTCGTGGTCGTACTGCCTGATCGCCCACTCCTTGGATGCGACGTTGGGGTCGGAAAGGAGCTTGAGGATGACCTCGCTGGTCTCAGGGAGGTCGGGGAACTTCTCGTCGGCCTTGGTGGATACCTTGGGTGCGGTGTAGGGCCTGTTGTAGACGGGACCTCCGGTGAGGAACTCGATGTCCATGTCGAAGATCTTCTCGCCGTTCCAGAACAGGCGGGTGTGACCGGTGTCGGTGGTGACCGCGACAGGGGTGGCAATGATGTCCCAGAGGTCGAAGATCGCCATGACCTTGTCGACGTTCTCGGGTTTGCAGGTACACATCATACGCTCCTGCGACTCGGACACCCAGATCTCCCAGGGTGCGAGTCCGGTCTCCTTGAGGGGGACCTTCTCGAGGTTGACGTCCGCTCCGAAGCCCTTCTCGATGGCCATCTCTCCGACCACGCAGCTGAGACCTCCTCCTCCGAGGTCCTTCATACCGGTGACGAGGTGCTTCTGGGCCAGCTCGAGGCAGGCGTGGATGACGGGCTCCTTGGTGATGGGGTCACCCAGCTGGACGGCTCCCCTGGAGTCGTCCTCGGAGGTGGCGGTGATGTCCTTGGAGGCGAAGTTGACCCCGTGGATTCCGTCCCTTCCGGTGCGTCCGCCGAAGAGGATCATGATCTCCCCGGGGGCGGATGCGAAGTTGTTGAGCAGGTCCTTGCGCTTGACGATTCCGAGACAGCACACGTTGACCAGGCAGTTGCCGGTGTAGCTCTCGTCGAAGAAGAATCCGCCGGTGATGGTGGGGATTCCGATACGGTTTCCGTAGTCCCTGATTCCGGAGACCACGCCGCTCATGAGGTAGCGAGGGTGCTTGATACCCTGGGGCATCTCGCCCTTGCGGTCGGGGTATCCGAAGCAGAGGGGGTCGGCCAGTCCTATGGGCTGGGCACCCATGCAGATGACGTCCCTGACGATTCCGCCGATACCGGTGGCCGCTCCTCCGTAGGGCTCGATGGCGGAGGGGTGGTTGTGGCTCTCGACCCTGAGGGCGTAGCCGTAATCGTCGTCGAAGATCATGACGCCCGCATCTCCGCGGGAGAGGACATCGTCGCGGTTGATGCCGAAGACGAACTCCTTGAGGACGGGCTTGGAACTCTTGTAGCAGCAGTGCTCGGACCATGCCTGTCCGAGGGACTGGAGCTCCACGTCGGTGGCGTCCCTGCCCTCCTTGACGAAGTATTCCTTGACGGCCTTCATCTCGTCGAGGGAGAGGCCGAGGCTCAGGTTCGAGGAGATGCCCTCGAGGTCCGCGTCGGATGCGTCCCTTATCTTGATGTCGAACAGGTCGTAAGGGGCGTCCCTCTTGACCATGCGTTCTTGAGCTGCCATCGGATCATCTCACGGTGACTTTGTAGCTCTGTACCACAGGGTTGGCGAGGAGCTTCTTGCAGTACTCCTCACCTGCGGCGACCGCCTCTTTCTCGGGGAGGTCCAGTTCGATCTCGAACATCTTCACTGACTTCACGGATTGGATACCTTTGAAACCGAGAGACTCCAGGGTCTTCTTGGTGTTGGTTCCCTCAGGGTCCGCGACCCCCTTCTTGAGCTCGATTCTGATGTCGATTACTGTCATTGGTAATGCTATACGCGCGCGTCTATATAGCGTTACGGACGGTGCTCTCAAACCGAGCGTTTGCGGGCAAAAGTAAGATATCCCGTATGTCCCAGCATCTCGAAGGATGGCCTCACTCCGCCGGGGTGGACCTCCATCCCGCGGCGTATGATCTCCATGGAACGGATGTCGGTGAAGCCCCTCTCGCGGAGTCCGTTGACGGCCTTCTCGAGCTGGTTGGTGTTGGGGACGTAGACGCAGATCCTGCCTCCGTTGCGGAGGTGGGGGAGGAGGTTGTCGTAGGCGTTCTCGACGTCGGGCATGTCGGTGGTGAGCACGTCGGCATCGTCGAACTCGACGGGCACCTCGCGGGCATCGCCGATCTGATACGACCAGTACTGGTCGAGACCCACGCGCTTCACGTTCTTCAGGGCCTTCTCGGCGTTCTGCTCCTTGAACTCCACGGTGTGGACGTGTCCGGAGGGGGCGACGGCGCTGAGAAGGGCGGTGGTGAGTCCGCCGGAACCGGCTCCGACCTCGATGACGCGGGAACCGGCCCTGACGTTGCATTCCATGATGATGGCGCTGGCGTCCTTGGGGGTGATGATCTGGGCACCGCGGTCCAGGGACTCGATGAGCTCGATGACGCCGGGGCGGAAGACGTTGAAACGCCTGCCGACGATGTCGACGGCGTCGCCGTCCTCCAGGTCCTTGAGGCGGTTGCCGTCGATGGCACCCATGCCGCCCAGCTTTATCATGCCGGGGGCGTACCTGAACCAGTACCTCTTGCCGTCCTCGCCCTGGAGATAGAGCTGCT
>CADAGG010000124.1 GCA_902787415.1 methanogenic archaeon | reverse complement strand
CACGATGCGGGGCTCCTTGATGAGGACCTGGGCGAAGGCGATCCTCTGGCACTCTCCTACGGAGAGGGTGTCGGGGTAGGCCTCGAGGACCCTGTTGACGTCCTTCTTCTCGAATCCCACGCTGATGAGCACCTGGACCGCCTTCATGCGGGCGAGCTCGGCGGGCATGTTGATGCCGATGCAGGTGGTGAGGTTCTGCAGGACGGTGTCGAAGGGATAGAGGGTGTACTCCTGGTGGAGGATCCCGATGTAGGGGGTCGCACGGCCCTTGTTCTGGTATCCGTCCTTGGACATGTCGACCCAGTCGTCTCCGATACGTACCTCGACCTTTCCCTTGGTGGCGTTGGAGAGACCGCAGATCATCCTGGAGAGGGTGGTCTTTCCGGCTCCGGAGAATCCGACGATGGCGAAGCACTCCCTCTCGTTGATGTCGAAGGACACTCCGTCGACGGCCTTGACGACTCCCCTGGACACGGAGAAGAAGTGCTTCTCGGCGTCGGTGAGGCGTACGATCTCGCTTCCCAGGTTCTCGATCTCGCTCCTGTCGAAGTGGTAGCCTTCCATGAACTTCTGGGTGATGGGTTTGGGCTCTCCCTTCATCTTGGTGACCCCGCCCTCGAGCCAGAAGGCCTCGTCCGCCATCTCGTCGATGGCCTCGGGCCAGTGGGAGGCGAACACCATGCAGATGTTGTTCTCCCTGACGTACTGGACCAGCTTCTGGTGGATGATCTCGGCGGTGTAGGGGTCCAGGGTTCCGGTGGGCTCGTCGGCCAGGAAGAAGAGGGGCTTCTTGGCGAGCTGCCTGGCGAGGACGATCCTCTGCTTCTCTCCTCCGGACAGGTCGCGCGCGATGTGCATGGTCCTGTGGCTCATGTGCACGAACTCGAGGAGGGCGATGGCCTTCTCCACGCGGTTGGGTACGTCGGTGCCGATGGCCTCCAGGACGTTCTCGATGACGGTCAGGTCTCCCCAGAGGGCGAAGGTCCTCTGGAGCATGATAGCGACCCTGTCCTTGATGGCCTCCCTCATGGCGTCGTACTCTTTGAGGGCCCAGAAGTCCACGTCGATGCGCTCGGTGTCGCCGTTGCACACCTTGCATGCAGTCCCCTCGTAGGGGAGTCCGAGATGCCTGCATTTGACGCAGCAGTTCACGTGGTAGATGACGCGTCCCGAGTCGGGCTGGTATTCGGGGTTTCCTCTAAGCATGTGAAGGAGAACGCTCTTACCGGCACCGCTCTTTCCGATGAGTCCGGTGATCTGGCCGGTGCGTACGACAGCGCTGAAGTTGTCAAGCACCACCTTGCCGTTGAATTTCTTGGTTACGTTCTCGATCGTGATCAGTTCGACCGGTTGTGACATACTTCATCTTATTGCGCGCGAGTATATATGGGTCACTGATGACACACGATAACCCCGTGCAGTGCGATTTCCGATGTCTGGCATATTGGCTTAACATACGTTAGTGGATTGTGGGATATAAATATTGGATGAATCATATATCCATCGATGGCATCTCTGGAAATGCGCTCGCGTATGGGCGGACCGGTACCCAAATTCAAGGATTATCACATCTGGAAAGCCCTGTACTTCCTGAGCAGGGAATCCCCTATCGGACGCAAGAAGCTCGCGTCGCTCCTCGCGATCGGCGAAGGCAGCACCAGGACCATCCTGTCGATCCTCCAGGAGGAGGGCAGCACGCTCATCAGGAAGAACGGAGTATCGCTCACACCCGAGGGAAGGAAGGCCTGGGACAGGGTCGCCATGGGTATCGCGCCCCTGAACGTCGAGACCCTCACCATCGGGGAATGCAACTGCGCCGTGCTGGTGCCCAGTGCGGCCGAGCGCGTGAAGTACGGATGCGAGGAGAGGGACAACGCGATCCTCTCCGGGGCCACCGGCGCCACCACGCTCATCTACACCAAGGGATCGCTCATCTTCCCGGGCAACGAGTATCCCGTCGACCCCAAAGCGGACAAGGCGATCCGCATGATGTTCTCGCTCCACGAGGGCGACGTCATCATCATCGGCACCGCCCCCACCATGGCCGCCGCCGAGGAGGGTGCGGTCTCCGCAGGACTCAAACTTCTGGGCGGATTGCATAAGACCCAGACCATCGAACAGCCCACCGGTTCCATGAACTCCATCAACGAGCTTCTCGCTATGTCGTTCATGATCCACGACCTCGTCGGAGGGCTCCCCGTCTGCGCCAAGAGCAAGGACGACCTGGGCATCCGCATCGAGAACGGGGCCGTCGTGGACAACGCCTATACCGGAGCCGTCCTGGAGGAGGTACTCAAGGTCGGCACCACCATCAGGAGGGTCGCGACCTCCGGCCCGTACAAGGGCATCAGGGTCATCGTGACCCCGCTGGAAGTCAACAACAAGGTAGTGGCCGCCATCGGTGTCGTGGACATCAGGAGCATGGCGGGCATCACCAATCTGATCCGTCTCCACGAGGACGACGATCTCTGAGGAGGCATCTCATGACAGACCCAGAACTCCCGTTGGAAATCATCAAGAAGATGAAGGGCGTCCGCTACGCGTTCTATCTCGACCGCGAGACCGTCGACAAGATGGTCAAGGAGGAGGCCACCGTAAGGGCCGCCGGCGGCAAGATCAACGCCGAGAACGCGGGATTCAACGAGGCCGTCAAGAGGGACCACATAATCGCAATCGTCAAGGACCCCCGTTTCAGACCCCCGCCCGAACCCACCGTCATCCTCACGGACGGCGTGGGGAGGAAGCTCGGGGAGGAGGTCTTCCCCACCAACAAGGCGGATTACGACAACAGGACCGACATCGTCTGGATGTTCGACTCTTTCGTCCTGTTCCCCAACGTCAAAGGGGAGGGCAAGGAGAAGTTCGTCATGCCCCCCGTGAGCTTCCCGGAGCTCAACCCCGCCAACGGCTGCAAGGACGTTGTCTCCTGCAGTCCCGCCCCCACCACCGACAGGCTCATGCGCGAGAGCAACGGCCTGAAGGACGATGCCCGTTTCGCATCCGTGCTGGTGGCCTTCAACGACTGTCCGATCGCGAACTGAACGGACGTCTGGGTCATTCGGTCTTCAGAGAATTTTCAAAAAAAAAGCCC
>CADAGG010000123.1 GCA_902787415.1 methanogenic archaeon | reverse complement strand
CAACCTGCAGCGCCTGAACGACCTGAGGGATGCCTTCGACGGTGCCGTTTACAGCATCCACAGCACCGAGTACCAGAAGGTCAAGAACACCGTCCTGGCCGAGATGAACGCTCTCTACCAGTCCTACCCCTCGCCCACCGCCGGGGAGCTCATCGATTCCGCCATCGCCAAGGTGAACCTCAGGGCCTACGATGCCCAGAGGGTGTACACCGACAACGTGAACATCCTCAGCAACCTGCTCGCCAACCTCAAGACCAACCTCAGCTCCACCCTTCTCGGTAACATAGAGACATTCAACGCCTACTGCGATGCGTTCCTGGAGAGGTACACCGAGGCCTTCGCCGCCTACACAGAGGCGAGGGAGACGGCGGAACCCGCTCAGCAGGTCATCATCGACGACATCCTCGGATGGATCCAGGAGGCGAAGGACAAGGTGGACCCCACCGTGGAGGGGCACATCACCTACGACACGACCAAGTCCCTTAACGACAATATCAACGCCGTCTTCGCCATCGCCAAGAACCTGGAGGACGACATCAACAACCACATCAATGCCCAGATCTCCAACGAGCTCGACAGGGTGTACAACGCGGCACGCGCCCACCTCAACCTCAACGACCGCGAGGGAGTGCCCACCAAGCTGAGGGATTACATCGCCACCACCCGCACCGCCCTCGAGACCGAGTACGAGAGTGAGCACTCGGCCATGGAGAAGGGACTCAACATCAACGGCATCATGACGACCTACAACACCGAGATGGCGGTGCTGATCGAGCAGGCCGAGTTCTATCTCAACGTCGATGTGGGAGTCAAGTATCTGCAGGACCGCTACGCCACCTCGTACGCCGCCGTGGTCAGCCTCATGAACACGGACATCGCCCTGCTCAGGGCACTCGAGTATGACACCTCCAAGGAGATGTCCCAGAACCTCTCCGAACTGCAGGAGAGGATCAACAACTACAGTGTAGCGCTCGCCACCCTCAGGAAGGACACCACGCAGGGTGACTTCGAGAACTACAGGGAGTTCAGGGCCTGGACGGTCACCGAGTACCTCAGCGAGAACTCCACCCAGGCCGAGAAGGACCTGGCGAACCAGTATGCAGCCTCCATCCGCGCCGTGGTCTTCAACGGAAAGTCCATCGAATCCAACAGGTACGCCGTCGACAGGCTGTTCAGCGAGTTCGAAGGCAAGTACCTAGCTCTCATGGCCGACCAGCGCAAGGGAGACTTCGACGCCCTCAGGAACACCCTGAAATCTAACATAGATGCCGCCCTCCTCGACGGTGACGGGGATTCCATCAGGGCCGCCGCCGAGAGGGGAAAGACCTGGATCGGGGAGTTCGTCTTCGACAGGTCCGCCGATTACGACACCAACTCGGCCAACATCACGCTCATCAAGGACGCGACCCTCCTGGCCATCGAGTACGAGAGGAGCACCGACGCCGCTGTCAAGGCGGCCAAGGTGGCACAGGCCAACAGCGACATCCTGGACCTCCCCGGACTCATCGCAGCCATCAACGCCCAGTCCGCCGTCGACGACTCGCAGAAGATCAGGACCATCCTCGAGAACGCCCGTGCCGCCGTGTCCGGCATCTCCTACGACTTCTCCCAGAGCCCCAGGGACAACCTCGCATCCGCGGAGGCGGTCATGGCCAGGTTCTCCCAGGACCTCTACGAGCAGAGGCTCATGGAGAACAGCACCACCGTGGGCGGCATCCGCGCCGACGGAAAGACCATCGACGGAAAGACCGCCGAATACCCCAAGGACTCCGACGAGATCTGGGGAATCGTCGCCAACGCCACCGGCATCGGCGACGACGCATCCGCCACCATCTCCCGCGTGACCCCCACCCTCGACCCGGCCGCGGGCACGACCTTCCCCGCCTCCGGATCGGTGGCCAACGTGCTCTCCAACGGAAAGGTCCTGGGAGCGTTCGACGTCACCCTGTACAACGGCGGCGAGCGCGTCACCTCGTTCAGCGGCATGTACTGCATCAAGATCCTCCTGCCCGAGGACATGAGGGGATTCGACAGCGTGCAGGTCGCCTACGTCGACGAGTTCGGAGACGTCCAGATCTACGATGCGAGGGTCGAGGGCAACTACCTGGTGTTCGAGACCGCCCACTTCTCCACCTTCAACGTGTACGGCAACATCATACTCCACACCCACTACGACATCTACCTGTACGTCGTGCTGATCGTACTGGCGGTGCTCCTCCTGGTCTTCCTGATCCGCGTGGTCCGCTACGACGCCAACGGCGGACAGGGACGCACCCCCGCGACCGTCTTCTTCTGCGACGGAGAGGGCAGCCTCCCGGAGAACGGGTTCACCAGGGAGGGATACACCTTCGGCGGATGGTCGAGGAAGGCGGACGGCAGCGACCTAATTTCAGCCGACGCGGAGCTCTCCGCCCTCGGTAAGATTCATTTCCTGAAGCTCTATGCAGTATGGAACAAGGAGGAGGTGCAGCAGTGATAAAGGACACCAACGAGATCCATTACACCAACGACGACCCCCTCCCGGTCATGAGGTACACCAACGAGGACATCCCCTACAACGAGTGGGAGGTCTACCGCGGCAACCCCTCCGCCGCCGAGTTCGGCGACGACAGTCCTCCCAGGAGGATGGACGACCCCACCAGCACCCGCTTCTCCAGCGACTACGACATCCAGAAGATCGCATCCACCTTCGTGGTGGTGTCGCTGGTGGCCATGGCGGTCGTCCTCGACGACTCCCCCTTCGGTTCGTTCTTCGATCCCATAATGGGTTCCATCGCCGAGGCCTTCGGCGTCTCCGGCATCGACCCCGGGTACTCGATCTACTGCGAGGTGGAGCTGATACCCACCGACTCGGACATCTCGTACTACGTGACGTTCGACACTGTGCCAGAGGGCAAATTGCTGCTCAAGGTGACGCAGGGCAAGGACGTGATCCAGGAACTGCCGCTGGAGAGTTCGCTGTCGGGAACGATAGTGAATCTGCTGCCCGGCACGACATACGTCGTCTCCGTATTGGTGGACGGCAAGACCGTCGGGTCGGCACAGACCTCCACCCTCGGGACCTACGACGGAACTCCCATCGTGAAGCTCCTGAGCTACAAGAACAACAACAAGAT
>CADAGG010000122.1:3782-5479 GCA_902787415.1 methanogenic archaeon | reverse complement strand
GGCTTCTTTGAACAGATCGATCACCGCCTGATTCTCAGGTGTCTCATCATGTTTCTCAGCTTCTTTGTTCTCCGCTTCTTCACCTTCTGCCGGTTTGGGCTCCTCTTTCTTTTCCCCTTCCGAAGCGGCGTTGACGATCTCGCAGTCCTGATATTTCTGCAGGGTGGTCATCACAAAGGGATCATAAACCTGGTCCAGCAGCAGGACATCGATTCCGTCTTTCTTCAGCTTTTCGGTATGCGGACTGTTGCGGAGCGTCTCAAGATTGTCACCGAGGACATAGTAGATCTTCTTCTGGTCCTCGGGCATGGCCGAGACGTACTGTGCCAGCGATACCATCTTGTCCTCCTTGACGGAGCTGAACTGCAGGAGGTCCTTGAGCAGATCGGCCTGTGCGCCGTACTGGTCCACAACGCCGTATTTGATCTGCTTGCCGAAGCTCTTCCAGAACTCGGCGTACTTCTCGGGCTCGTCCTTCATGAGGCGCTCGAGGTCCGCCTTGATCTTCTTGGTCAGGTTGCCGCCGACCATCTTCAGCTGGCGGTCGTGCTGCAGGACCTCACGGGAGATGTTGAGACTGAAATCGGGCGAGTCGACGACTCCGCGCACGAAGCGGAAGCAGTAGGGCAGGAGGTCGGCGCACTTGTCCATGATGAGGACACCGTTACTGTAGAGCTGGAGTCCGGGCTGGAAGTCCCTGGTGTAGAAGTCGTAGGGTGCTTTGGAGGGGATGAACAGCATCGCCTTGTAGGTGACGTTTCCCTCAACGTTGACCCTGACCACGGAGACGGGGTCCTCGTAGTCGCGGAACTTGTCCTTGTAGAACTCGATGCACTTGGCGTCGTCGACCTCGGACTTGGGCTTCTGCCAGATGGGGACCATGCTGTTGATGACCTTGTCGACGTTGGTGGTTACGTAACCCTTCTTGGGCTCGCCCTTCTCGTCCTTCTCGCCGGTCTCCTTCCATTCGCTCTCCTCCACGACCATGTGGATAGGCCAGCGGATGTAGTCGGAGTACTTCTCGATGAGCTCCCTGAGCCTGTTGGTCTCCAGGAACTCGCTGTACTCCTCGCCGTCGGCGTCGGCCTTGATGTGCATGATGACGTCGGTTCCGACGGTCTCCTTCTCTCCGGGGGTGATGGAGTATCCGTCGACCCCGTTGCTCTCCCATACGCTGCACTCGCCGCTCCCGGCCGCCTTGGAGACGACGGTGACCTTGTCGGAGACCATGAACGCGGAGTAGAATCCCACTCCGAACTGTCCGATGGCCTGGCTGTCGGCTCCCTCGTCGAGGGATTTCTTGAACTCCAGGGTTCCGCTGTGGGCGATGTAGCCGAGGTTCTTCTCCATCTCCTCGGCGGTCATTCCGATACCGTTGTCGGAGACGGTGACGGTGCGTGCGTCCTTGTCCACGGAGACGTTGATCTTGAGGTCGTCCCTGTTGACTCCGAGGGACTGGTCGCTTAACGATTTGTAGTTGAGTTTGTCGATCGCATCTGATGCGTTGGAGATGAGTTCCCTGAGGAAGATCTCCTTGTGGGTGTAGATGGAATTGATCATCATATCCAAGATGCGTTTGGACTCTGTCTTGAATTGTTTCTTTGCCATTTTACAACCTCTTCTTGAGAGTTAATAGGTGTAGGAGTGTTTAAGCTTCTATATAAAATTTTCTCAACTAATGGTTACTATGGCATCTT
>CADAGG010000122.1:0-3753 GCA_902787415.1 methanogenic archaeon | reverse complement strand
TCGCCGTTCTTCTCTATCTCGTCTGTCACGACCTTGGTACCAATCACATGGCCCACGAATATGCACATGAGGAAGGCGACGACAGGCATCAGGATGGTGTTGGAGACGTAATCGAAGATGTCCAGCAGGTTCTTGCCGGCGATCTGGATGAAATCCAGCGGACCGTAGCCCAAGGCGATCAGGACGCCCGCGGCGAAGGTGGGGATCATCACGATGGTGACCGCCCTGTTACGGGAGATCTTGTGGGAGTCCATTACGGTGGAGGCCACCGCTTCCAGGACGGAGACCGCGGAGGTTATGGCCGCGAAGGAGATCATGACGAAGAAGAGGATGGCGACGACCCTTCCCATGCCCATGCCTCCGAAGATGTGGGGCAGGGTGATGAATACGAGTCCGGCACCGCCCGAGATGTCCCCTCCCATGGAGGTGTAGGCCATTGGGATGATCATGAGTCCGGCGACGATGGCGACCGCGGTATCGATAATGATGATGGTGAGCGAACAGCGCTCGATGTTCTCTTCGCTGCTCATGTAGGAACCGTAGGTGATCAGGATCCCCATGGCGATGGAGAGCGAGAAGAACGCCTGTCCCAGAGCTGCGATGAAGGTCTGTCCGTCGACGTCGCTCAGACGGAACTCGAAGTAGTATGCGACACCGTCCCCGGCACCCGGCAGGGTGAGGACATAGATGGTGAGCCCGACGAGAAGTACCAGGAAGATCGGCATGAAGATGATGCTGAATCTCTCGATACCCTTGGAGACTCCCAGATAGATGATGACCGCGACGATGATCGCGAACGCGGCGAAAGTGACGAGGCACTCGTATGAGCTGACGAAATCGCTGAAGACGGTGGCTCCGTCCGAGAGATCGAAACCGGCGCTGTAACCGAAGAGATATCCGAGCAGCCAGCCGCCGATGACGCAGTAATACGGCAGGATGATGGCGGGCACCCACGAACTCAGCATACCGATGATCCTGAACCTCTTGTCCAGCGAACCGTACGCCTCAATGGGGCTTCTCCTGGTCTTCCTTCCGATGGCGATCTCGGTGACCATCATGGTCAGTCCGAACAGGATGACGATCGCGATGTAAATGAGGACGAAGGATCCGCCTCCGTGCTTGGCGGCCTCGGTAGGGAATCTCCAGATGTTTCCCAATCCCACTGCGGATGCAGCGGTGGCTATGATGAATCCCGTCTTACCGTTGAACAGGCCGCGCTCAGACATACGTTAACGACCATGGGCCGCGACTATAAGACGTTGTCCCAAAACCGGACCAGGCAGTATGCTGGACTTACAGGATAACGGCCGTGGGAGAACCCGACAGATGAATTATAGGAGAAGTGGTGGACAGGGCGAGATTCGAACTCGCGACCTCTACAATGCCAATGTAGCGATCTTCCAACTGATCTACCTGCCCAGTGGATAAGTCCTTGATTTAATTGCCCTAAATAAAGGTTTGGTTATCCCGCAGAAGCATCCAAAAACGGATCGAACGAAAAGACCCAGATACTCACAGGATGTCGGTGAGTTTGGTCTGGTAGCGGTGCTCCTCACCCTCGATCTTGGTGGGATACTTGCCGTTGACGCAGGCGAGGCACAGGTCCGAGGCGGGGATGCCGACGGCCTCCACGAGTCCCTGGATGCTGATGTATCCGAGACTGTCGGCGCCGATGATCTCCCTGATCTCGTCGACGGTGTGCTTGTTGGCGATGAACTGCTCCCTGTTCTTCATGTCGATTCCGTAGAAGCAGGGGGCGATGATGGGCGGGCTTCCGATGCGGACGTGCACCTCGGTGGCCCCGGCCTCCCTCAGCATGGTGACCAGCCTCTTGAGGGTGGTTCCCCTGACGATGGAATCGTCGATGATGAGGATCCTCTTGCCGTTGACGGTACTCTTGATGGGGATCATCTTGGAGGAGACCGCCTTCTCCCTGGCCGCCTGGTCGGGAAGGATGAAGGTCCTCTCGGCGAACCTGTTCTTCATGAATCCTTCCTCGTAGGGAAGTCCGGACTCGATGGCGAATCCGATGGCGTGCGCACGACCCGAGTCGGGGATGGGCATCACGAGGTCGACGTCTGCGGGGTGCTCGCGGGCGAGGACCCTTCCGACATTCTTCCTGACCTCGTACACCTCGCGGCCGTCCATGACGGAATCGGGCCTGGCGAAGTAGACCCACTCGAAATAGCAGTGGGCGTAGGGGATGCGGTTGGTGGGAGCGTAGGATTTGACGATGTCCTTGGTAAGCTCGACAATCTCTCCGGGAACGACGTCCCTGACGACCTCTCCTCCCAGGGCGTATACCGCGGAGGACTCGGAGCAGATCATGTATCCGTCGTCGAGCTTGCCGATGCAGAGGGGCCTGATTCCGAGGGGGTCCCTGATGCCGAAGAGCCTGCCGTTGATCATGAGGGAGAGTGCGTATGCGCCCTCGATCTCGGCCATGACGGCCTTGATCGCCTTGACGGGATCCTGGTCCTGACCCATGCGGCGGCTGATGAGATTGATGATGAGCTCGGTGTCGGAGTCGGTCTGGAAGGCCGCACCCTTCGCCATGTAGGCGGTCTTGAGCTTCTCGTAGTTGGTGAGGTCGCCGTTATGTGCCAGCGCGATCATTCCGAAAGCGGTGGTCATGATCATCGGCTGGGCGTTCATACCGCCCTTTCCGCCGGTGGTGGCGTAACGTACGTGTCCTATTCCGACGTTTCCGTTGAGGTTTTCGATCCGCTCTTTGGGAAGAGCGGTCTGGACGAGACCGGCATCCTTGACGGTAGAAATTGCGTTACCGTCGAAAACCGAGATGCCTGCACTGTCCTGTCCGCGGTGCTGGATAATCATCAGGGCCTTCTGAAGTCCTGCGACCACGTTGTGGCCGGCAGTGATACCGACCACACCGCAGTAGTGCCTCGGGCCCGACATTTGTAAGAACGCTTTCCGCACCTGCGGCAGGGAATGTGGGTCTTGTGTTTGTTGTGCCTTCCCTGTGCTGCTGTTCCTGCTCCCATTTTTGAGTCTCCTTGGATCTTATATCCGTCCAGACGACGGAGGGACCACCGACCGTTTCATATACGAAACCATAGGTCGATAGCTTTATCTGAAGTTGCCATAAGGCATGCAATATAAGAACCTATCGTGCGCGTACTTTCTTATATCTTGAGTATGACACTTATGGAGGGAAACTCCGACTGACTTTGGAAATTAAGACCGTTTTTGAATGTGTTTGTCTCGTTCTCAGTTATCGTTTTTTGGAGGTCCCCGAGAAGTTCATGAACGGTATCCGGGCCGATTTCAGTTAAGTGAGAACGGAATGCCTGTCAAAAGCACCAAAAACGATGGGAATTTTCTCCGTAACGGGCCTGATTTCAACTGTCTGGGTCTGCTGAAATAATAAGTGGGAACGAGGCGGGTTTCAGGTGAATGGATAATACTGAAATAACGGCGGAATCGTCCGTACGGAGAAGAGTCCGGTCGTGCAGATTCTCGGCCAGACGGACGGAAGAGGAGGGGATGGTTATTCTCAGGATGGGCAAAAAATGACAAAAACAGGAAAATCCCTTCACTTTCGGTCACTTTCGGTATTTTCGGCGACCTCCCCCTCTTAACTTTATATAGCCGACATCACGTGATTTCACGCATGAAGACGCTGAAGGTACGCATCGAACCGAATTCCGCTCAGAGGAAGGTGATTGATCACAACATCGAGGCGAACCGCTACGTCTTCAACGGATTGGTCACTGCCTGCAAACAGGTGTA
>CADAGG010000121.1 GCA_902787415.1 methanogenic archaeon | reverse complement strand
GTGTCCTTCCCGCCGGAAGCGAATATCTGCCCGGTGCCTCCGTCGAACTCCCACGGAGAGAAGTCGGAGTTCCATTCGGTGCACTCGAACCCGAACACGGTGAAGCATTCCTCGTCATCTGCGAGGAGCCTCTCGATCTCGGAGAACTCCTCCCCTCCGGGCATCAGGCCCACGAATATGACCGGTCCGCCCTCTCCCGCGGAGAAGGTGCGGCAGACCCTGCCTGCGAGTTCGAACACATCGCTCATGTACCGAGGGAAGACCTGCATGGTTTTAACGAAAACGGTCGCCAGCGTCCGCACATCCTATATATGCGCGCGGGATAACACCCGTATAGTACCGTGTCAAATGATGACACTTGACACGTCCGGTGAAACAATGACTTTCAGGAACGAAGAACTCGAGACCATGCCCGCAGAGGACCTTAAGAAGATGCAGTTCGAACTGCTCAGGAAGGAGATCCGTACCATGTACGACTCCTCCGGGTTCTTCAGGAAGAGGATGGAGTCCGTCGGCCTCACCCCCGACGACATCACCGACATGGACCAGTTCAGGAAGATCCCCTTCATGAGGAAGTCCGACCTCAGGGACAACTATCCCGACAAGCTCTTCGTCAGGCCCTACGAGGAGCTGGTCAGGGTCCACGTGTCCTCCGGTACCACCGGACGCCCCACCGTCGTTGGTTACACCCAAAGGGACATCGACAACTGGAGCGAGTCCCTCGCCAGGGGAATGGTCTCCTTCGGCGTAGGCCCCTCCTCCGTCTTCCAGAACATGCACGGCTACGGACTCTTCACCGGAGGTCTCGGAGCCCACTACGCCGCCGAGAAGGCGGGCGCTACCGTCGTTCCCACCGGTGTCGGCAACACCGACAGGCAGATCCAGCTCATGCAGGACCTCCCCGTCACCTGCCTCGCCGGAACCCCCTCCTACATGTTCCACATCGCCGACGTCTGCGACCAGAAGGGCATCGACATCAGGAAGGACACCAAGGTCAGGATCGCCCTCGCCGGAGGAGAACCCTGGTCCGAGAGCATGAGGAAGAAGCTGTACGACAGGACCGGCATCAGGGCGCACAACTGCTACGGCGCCAGCGAGTTCTACGGACCCATGTTCGTGGAGTGCGAGAAGCAGTGCGGCGCCCACGTATGGGCGGACCTCGCCCTCATCGAGATCCTCGACGAGAACGGACAGCCCGTCCCCGACGGACAGCCCGGAGAGGTCGTCGTCACCATGCTCCAGAAGGAGGCCTTCCCCCTCATCAGGTACAAGATCGGGGACATCTCCACCCTCACCTGGGAGAAGTGCCCCTGCGGCAGGACCCACCCCCGTCTCGGAAGGATCACCGGCAGGAGCGACGACATGATCGTGGTCAGGGGAATCAACGTCTTCCCCTCGCAGATCGAATCCGTCATCGGGGAGATGCCCTTCCTCGCACCCTTCTACCACATCACCCTCACCAACGAGAACTACATGGACAAGATGGTCATCGACGTGGAGTTCACGCAGGAGGCCCTGACCGACGACATGAACAGGATCAACGAGATGACCCAGACAGTTCAGGCGAGGCTCAAGGAGATCCTCAACCTCAAGGCCGTCGTCAAGATCAACCTGCCCGGCACCGTGGAGCGTTTCGAGGGCAAGGCCAAGCACGTCACGGACAACAGGTCCTGGGAGTGAGGCTTGCTAGCCAACATCCTGGAGACCGCGATGCTGCTGTGCTTCGCGGCCTCATGGCCGTTCAACATCCACCGCTCGTGGGTGAGCCGTACCGCCGTGGGCAAGAGCATCATGTTCGAGATCATCATCGAGATCGGCTACTGCTTCGGCATCGCCGCCCACCTCGCCGACGGCGAGCTCAACTACGTCCTCGCGTTCTACATCCTGGACATCTGCCTGGTGGCCACCGACATGTTCCTGTACTTCCGCAACAGGGCGCTCGACCGCGAGCGCGAGGTTCGGCTCAACCATAATAAAGCCTGAAACCTTTTCCCTTTTTATGGAAATCAGCTGCAGCGGAATCACCGACGGCATCATCGAGGACAGGTTCGGCGCCAAGGGCACCGAGTTCACCTTCGGACACATGCCTTCGCGCTCCCTCCCCCTGAAGATCACCGACGCACCCGCCGGAACGGCATCCTTCGCCGTCATCTTCGACGATCCCGACTCCGTCCCGCCCTGCGGCTTCAAATGGGTCCACTGGCTGGTCTCGGGGCTCAGGAAGACCGAGCTCCCCGAGAACGCATCCCAGGAGGACACCGAGCTCATCCAGGGAGCCAACAGCTGGTACCAGCACGGCATCGACGACTGGAAGAAGGCATCATTTTACGGCGGCCCGGCCCCTCCCGACAAGGAGCATACCTACATACTCACGGTGCTCGCCCTCGACTTCGTGCCCGTCCTCAGGACGGGTTTCACCGTCGACGACCTCATGAAGGTCAGCAAGGACCACATCCTGGCGAAGGCCTCCCTCAAGGGAAGGTACTCGCCCAAGGCCTGATTCACGAGAAACAACCTTCCCGGGGACCTCCCCGGGACCACATCACAACCCAACACAGGAGACAGATCCGATGTCCAAACCCGAAGACGTTTTTCTTCAGAACGCAGGGAACTGCGGTAAAGAGACTTTCGACAGAGCACAGGAACTCGCCATCGAGGGCAGCAAGGAGGCGTTCGGCCTCTACACGGAGTCCGCCCTGCAGGGCAGCCCTGCCGCGGCCTTCATGGTGTCGCAGTACTACAGCCGCAGGCTCGAGCAGGGGGACGAGCTGTCCCCGACGTTCTGGGCCACCTACGCCTACATGTGCGGCTACGCCCCCGCGGCCAAGTGGCTGAAGGACCACTTCAGCAAATCCGAGACCCCCATGGACGCCGACTTCTTCGGCTACTGCGAGAGGCTCTCCGGCACCAACGGTGTCGCTGCATTCATGGCCGGTATGGGGTGCTACCTCGGACTGGGGACCAGATTCGATCCTGCCAAGGCATACGCGTTCTTCGAGAAGTCCGCCGAGCTCGGCAATCCCGACGGAAAGTGCGAGAAGGCACTCTGCCTGATGCGCGGGGCGGGCACCGAGCGCAACAAGGAGGAGGGGCTGTCCCTGCTCCTCGACGCTGCGGGAACAGGCAACATCA
>CADAGG010000120.1 GCA_902787415.1 methanogenic archaeon | reverse complement strand
CTCCGTCGAGGACGGGGTGTACACCGTCACCGAGTACGACAACTATCAGAACGCGCTCATCGTGTTGCTATGCTTCGTATGTCTGGCACTGGCGATTAGGTTCGGCACCACCATCACTCAGAGACTGGTCTCCCTGCTATACCTGGCCGTCCCGCTGATACTTCTGTACACGCAGCTCCCCTACTACAACCCGTCCCTGATGTACCTGACCAACATCCTGATGTTCATCTTCATCTACAGCGGCATCTACATGTCCCGCGGCATCACCATCGCCAAGAACAAGGCGGCCATGACCGAGAGGAAGATCAACCTGATGATCACCAGGATCGAGCCCCGTTACCTCAACGAGGCGCTGATCTCCATCGAGTCCATCGAGGGCAATCCGGAGGAGACCCGCCGCGCCATCGCCATGTTCAGGAAGTACCTCAGCGAGAACGTCAGCACCATCTCGCAGGTGATGCCCATCCCGTTCAAGGCCGAGCTCGACCACGTCCGCATCTACACCGATCTGGAGAAGCTCCGCTTCAAGGAGAAGGTGAACGTCATCTACGATATCAGGGCGGATCAGTTCAAACTGCCCTCGATGACCGTTCAGATGATGGTCGAGAACGCCATCAAGCACGGCATCACGCAGCGCGAGGAGGGCGGGACCGTCACCGTCACCTCGGAGGAGCTGGAGGACGCCTTCCGCATCACCGTCGCCGACGACGGAGTGGGATTCGACGTGAACACCCCCAGGGACACCAGCCGCAGCCACATCGGGCTCGACAACCTGGAGGCACGCCTGAAGAACGTCGTGAACGGCACCTTCGAGATCACCAGCACTCCCGGCAAGGGGACGGTCGCCGTGGTGACCATCCCCAAGAAGGCCAAGAAGTCCAGGTCCTGAGTTCAGACCTTGGGCGAGAGATATGCCTTTATGAAATTCTGGATGCAGCCGAGCATGACCTTGCCGGCCATCTTCGACATGAACCTGCGTCCCGAGGCCACGGCCTGCGACATCTGGTAGGCCTGGAGCAGATGGCCCACGTAGACGTCGGTCTTGTGCTCCAGCCAGTACTCCTCGATGAGCTCGAGCTGCTCGGGGGGACAGGTGTCCACCGCGGTGGTCATGGCGGCCAGCAGCTCGTCGACGAAGACCTGGTCAGCGTCCAGGAACTCCGCCTCCTTGGGCTCGCAGATGGGCTTGAGCTCCTCCGCCAGGGCCTTGAGCTTCCCGAAGAATCCGATGAAGATGGGGAGTTCGACGTAAGCGCGGAAGGCGGTGATGCAGGTGGCCTTGTACATGAGGTAGGTGATGACGCGGTTCACGGGCTCCCTCTCCTTCAGGAGCTTGAACCCTCCCTCGAAGACGGCGTTCACCATGAACTCGTCCTCGCTCTCCGGGAGCTTGTCGTTGACCGCGTTTAGGAATCCCGCCACGGCCGAGAAGTCCAGCTGGGCGCCGGCGGGGGTGGCCAGGTAGCACTTGGAGAGGCATTCCGCCATGCGGACGCCGAGGTCGGCCATGACCGTCTCGTCCTCCACGTTCTCGGCGCATTCCTTCAGGTTCTTCACGCTGTTGTTGAGGTCGCCGTCGAGCGCGAAGGCGCATCCGCGGATGAAGAGCCCGTACCAGTTGTCGGCCTCCACCGAGAGGATCCTGTCGCCGAAGCTGTGCATCTCCTCCGGGGACTGCTTCGCGAAGATGTCGTTGCCTTCCCTGATGAGGTCGTCGGTCACCGTGGCCACGGAGATCACTCCCTGGGGGGCAGGGTGGCCTTGACGAAGGGTGCGCGGTCGGCGCCCACGGGGATGGTGGCGTCGTAGCCGACCTTCCAGGTGGTGCCGTGGGCGGAGGGGTCCAGGGAGGAGCCCGCCGCTCCGGGGATCTTGATGATCTTGTCGGCCTGCATCCTGGTGGCGACGGCCCACTCGACCTCGCGGTCGTCGAAGATGTCGATGTCGTCGTCGACGATGATGACGCTCTTCATGGAGGGGTGTCCGGTGAAGGCGGCCATGATGGCGTTGACGGCGTCGCCCTCCTTGTTCTTGGAGATGGAGACGACTCCGTTGAGCCAGCAGCAACCGCCCTCGGTGAGGCGCACGTTCTTCACCTTGGGGACGGCCTGCCTGACGGTCTTGAAGATGACGGGCTCCCTGGGGACGCCCATGAGCAGGAAGTGCTCGTATCCTCCGGGGAGGAGGAGCTGGAAGACGGGGTCCTTCTTGGCCCAGATCTTGTCGATCTTGATGACCGGCTGGTCCCTGACCTCGTCGTAGGTTCCGGCGATGTCGACGAAGGGTCCCTCGGTGCAGGTCTCCGCGGTGATCCTTCCCTCGAAGACGTACTCGCACTCTGCGGGCACGTACAGTCCGTTGTCGCACCTGGCGACCTTGAGGGGGGTGCCGTGGCCCTTCCTGTGCATGGCCGAGGCGATGGTGAGCTCGTCGGTGCCGAAGTCCACGGAGAGGGCGGCGGAGACCATGGCCTCCACGGGCGCTCCGATGCAGACGGAGATCTTCAGCTCCTTGCCGTCCTTCTTGGCCTCGTTGAAGAGGGTGAAGGTGTGGCGGGGGACGAGACGGATGACGATGGTGTCCTTGTCCTTGATGAGCATCCTGTGGAAGGACACGTTCCTCTTGCCGTTGTACTCGGAGACGACGATTCCGGCGGAGATGTAGCGTCCCGCGTCCTTGGGGAAGTACTTGACGATGGGCAGTTTGGTCAGGTCGAGCTCCAGCTCCTGCTGTCTGAACTGTGCGTCGGAGACTTCCTCGGTCGCGCAGGGCGCGGACATGGCGTCCATGACGTGGGTGACGATGGCGTCCTTGGTGATGCCCATGGCCTTGGCGATCTTGGCCCTGGTGGAGAATACGTTGCCTGCCGCCTTACCGCCGTTCAGGTCGGTGAAGAGGAAGGTGGTGTCCTGATCGTCCTGCATGTATCTGGTGGCGGCGTAGTTGTCGGGATCCACGGTCTCGCTGATTACCTTGGCCCCTGCGGTGTCGATTATCATTGACCACGAATCGCGTACGCACGATATAAAGTATAAGTCAGGCGGTTCTATAACGAAGTGTGTTGAAATCGATTGGTTGATTGAGTTGTCTTTTGGTCAATCAGATTTCAGTTTCGGTCACTTTCGGTACTTTCGGCGACCTCCCCCTGTGAACTTTATATAC
>CADAGG010000119.1 GCA_902787415.1 methanogenic archaeon | reverse complement strand
ACTTGCGCAACACAGTACGCGACATCTACGCGGGAGGGCTTAACTGCCGGGTTCGAAATGGGACCGGGTGAACCCCTCCGCTATGGCCGTCAGACCAAAACTCCAGATGTGCATGCCCTATATATAGGTTGCCAGGCCATTCATTCAGCACGAGCGAGATTATGAATCTGAAGGAAAAACTCGAAGATTCTTATCGTGAGAACTACCGCCTTCTCACAACGGACAGGATGCTGCAGACCTTCATGGTCTGCGTTTTCGCACTGCTCATCGCCGTCATCCTCTGGTGCCGGTTCAGCTCCGGTTTCGGGGATGCGGAAGAATACTATCACGTGGCAGAACGTTTCCTCAGCGGGAAGTTCTCCTACTCCGAACTCGGGACGGACCTTCCGCCCCTGACGGTCCTGCTGCTGATCCCTCCCAAGCTGTTCTCGTATTCGCCAGAGATGTTCTGCATACTGTTCTCCCTCTACGGATTCGCGTTCTTCATGCTCGGAGGGCACTTCATGCTCAAGTCCTGCAGGGAGACCGGCTTCTCCGAGAGGGATGCCTACCTCCTGCTGCTGGTCACCTTCCTGTGCTCCCTGTCGTTCCTGACCGTCGGCACCGGACCGTTCTGCGCGGCCTTCGTGATCATGTCGCTGTGGTTCTACCACGTCCGCAGCTATACGGTGTCCTTCGTCATGCTGGCACTTGCGGTCATGACGGGATTCTACCCCGTCCTTCTGTTCATCATCCTGCTGTTCGTCCTGCTGCGTTCGCGCAGGCTCACGGAGGCGAGGGGTGGCATCCTGCTGTTCTTCGTGATCTGCATCGCATTGTGGTTCTTCCCCACCCACGCATTCGGCGAGATACCCTTCATCACACTGCCAGACAGGGCCGCGTCGGATTCGGCCCTCGGATGGCTGTACGGCTTGCTGAACTGGGCTCCCGATGCGAGCAGTCAGTTCGGAACGGTGATCGGCGTCACCTCCGTACTCGCAATCTTTTCGGCCGTCCAGATAAGGAGAGAGGAACTCTCCATGAGGGCACCGGCCCTGATCCTGGCCGTATGCCTGGGCTTCGCGGTGCTCCTGTTCCCGGTCTTCACCCCGATGCAGTACATCTGGATCGCCATGCTCCTCCCCATGACCCAGATGGCCTCGGAGCCTTACGGAAGACAGAAATGGACCTATGCGGCATTCGGGCTGTTCTCCGTCGCATCGCTGATATGCGGATTCGGCGGACTGGAAGGTTCGGCATTCGATGCGATGGCAGCGATCCGCACGGTCGGCCTGCTCGCGCTGATCCTGATGCTGGCCGGAGAGGAGAACAGCTCTCCGGAATCCTTCGAATTACCTGGAAAGAAAAAATGATAGGGGGCCGATGCCCCCTTGAAAGGTTTCAGTAGGCGATGCCCTGCCACAGCATGGCGTCGGCGACCTTCTCGAATCCGGCGATGTTCGCACCGGCCATGAGGTCGATCTTGCCTGCGGGGGTGGTCATGTTGTACTTCTTCGCGGCTGCGACGGAGTTGTTGTAGATGTTGACCATGATGTCGTGGAGCTTCTTGTCGACCTCCTCGAAAGTCCAGGAGTACCTCATGGAGTTCTGGCTCATCTCGAGTGCAGAGGTTGCGACTCCTCCTGCGTTGGCTGCCTTGGCGGGACCGTAGAGGATTCCGTTCTTCTGGTAGACCTCGATCGCACCGGGAGTGCTGGGCATGTTGGCTCCCTCGGCGACGGCCCAGCATCCGTTCTGAGCGAGGATCTTGGCGGACTCCTCGGAGATCTCGTTCTGGGTTGCGCAGGGCAGTGCGATGTCGCAGGGGACGGTCCAGATTCCCTTGGATCCGTTCTTGTCCTCGAAGTACTTGGCGTCCTTCACGTAGTTGGTGTAGGTCTTGATCCTGTCCCTCTTCTGCTCCTTGATGATCTGGAGGGTCTTGTAGTCGATTCCGTTCTCGTCGACGATGTAACCGTTGGAGTCGGAGACGGCGATGACCTTTCCTCCGAGCTCGGTGGCCTTCTGGCAGGCGTAGATGGCGACGTTTCCGGAACCGGAGATGACGACCCTTGCGCCCTTGAAGGACTTGCCCTCGGCTGCGAGCATCTCCTTGGTGTAGTAGCAGAGACCGAATCCGGTTGCTTCCTTCCTTGCGAGGGATCCGCCGGAGGGGATGGCCTTACCGGTCAGGACGCCGGTGTGGTCGTTCCTGAGCCTCTTGTACTGTCCGTACATGAATCCGATCTCCCTTGCGCCGGTTCCGATGTCTCCTGCGGGGACGTCGGTGTCGGGGCCGATGTGCTTCTCGAGCTCGGTCATGAAGGACTGGCAGAAGCGCATGATCTCGTTGTCGGACTTGCCCTTGGGGTCGAAGTCGGATCCTCCCTTTCCTCCTCCGATGGGGAGGGTGGTGAGGGAGTTCTTGAAGATCTGCTCGAATCCGAGGAACTTCAGGATGGAGAGGTTGACGGAGGGGTGGAGCCTGAGTCCGCCCTTGTAGGGACCGATGGCGGAGTTGAACTGGATACGGTATCCGCGGTTGACCTGGACCTTTCCTGCGTCGTCGACCCAGGAGACGCGGAACATGATGATCCTCTCGGGCTCGACGATCCTCTCGATGATGCCTGCCTTCTGGAGCTCGGGCCTGGCCTCGACGACGGGGACGAGGGTGGTGAGGACTTCCTCGACAGCCTGAAGGAACTCGGGCTGGTCTGCGTTGCGCTGCTTGAGACCGTCGAAGACGGACTGGAGATATGCGTTCTTTATTGCCATTTTGTATCGCCTGTACGATATGGTACGAACACTAAAACTCATATGTAGTATTTATTTGTATAGTTTCAATGTCGGTTTTATGATAAATGTCTATATTCATTCGTCTATTGATTTTCGATTTTTTAGACGTGTGTCTATTTAACGGTAAAAAATATTCGAAATGTTGGGATAAGCGCGACGAGTTCCGCAGGTAGGCCCGAAAGTTTTGCTGTAAAATAATGTATAGATGTTTGTCTAATGAAAATACGCATACTATCTATTCATCTAAATTGGCGCTTATGCGTGCCGCCATGGGACAGTTTTCACTGTAATTCCGATAATAAAAGGGAGAGGAACACGCCCGCTGGCGTGTAAAGTGTTTCAGATTATCGTGATCTCGTGGGGGAAGCTGGTGAGCCTCTCGCATCCGTTCTCGGTGATGAGGACAGTGTCCTCGATCCTGATGCCTCCCACGCC
>CADAGG010000118.1 GCA_902787415.1 methanogenic archaeon | reverse complement strand
ATAGATGGTTTTATAGCATTTCACGGAATATGAGCCAGTATGATTTGCGAGATGTGTGGGAAGGATGTGCCCGCCACCCGCCCCATGATGGTGCAGGGTGCGAAGCTCAATCTTTGTTCCAACTGTGCAAAATTCGGAGACAGTTACAAGCCCTCCAACAGGTCCGACGACGGACACTACGCGTCCGGCGGAGGCAACATGTCCGTCATCGAGGAGAGGCTCGAGAGGAGGGAGAGGCGCATGCAGACCCGCGACATCTACGCGGCCAACGGCGGCGTCGAACTCATCGACAACTACGGGGCAGTGGTCCGCAAGGCCCGCCTCAAGACCGGCATGACCGAGGAGCAGTTCGCCAAGTCCATCAACGAGAAGAAGGGAACCATCCTCAAGATCGAGGCGCAGTCGCTGGTCCCCGACGACAAACTCATTTCCAAGCTCGAGAGGGCTCTCGGCATCAAGCTGAAGGAGGCCGTCCAGGAGGGCGGTGCGGTCAGCGGCAGCCAGAAGTCTCAGGGCATGACCCTCGGCAACTTCATCAAGACCGAGAAGTGAAATCATTTCCCAAGGACCTGGGCATAGACCCGGTCCTTGTACCTTTCTATATCGATGCCGTTGTCGCGCAGAAGCAGGAGTGCCGCGACGCAGGTCTCCACTCCGAGGCGCTTCTTGACGATGTTGCTCTCGGCCACGAATTTTCCCTTGGGCAGACCGTTGGCGACGGCCACGTCGATGAGCTCCATGAAGATGTCCGCAGGGGGTTCGGGAGCGGCCGCGGGAGCCTTCTCCTCAGAAGTGCCAGCAAGTGATTTTCTGAGTTCCTCGGAGGGGCGGTAGGCGATGGGTACGTGCGCCGCCGACAGATCCTTCGCGGGCTTGAGGTAGCCGTTGCTCCTGGTCAGTATGCCCTCGGACACGAGGACCTTCATGAGCTGGTTGGCCTCCTTGACGGACATCCACTTGTTGTCGAAGGCGACGGACATGGTGAATTCCTGCTCGGTGACCACGTTCTTGCCCTTGATGCGGAAGAATGCCGCCGCACAGACCTCGAGTTCCGCGTTCATCGTGCCTCGCAATACGGTATCGGTAGAAATACCCACCGTCCCCTTATAATACGCGCGCACGGATTTTGTAGTTTAACTAACTTAAAGCGCGCGCACAAACTATATAACGAAGTTGCGAGTACACGGCCTCAGTCGCGGGCTCCCGTCTATGACGGGGAGTCCGAACGAAAACCCATCAAGAGGAATCAAAATGGCAGACATGGAAGAGAAACAGGTCATTGAGGGCGAACTCCTTGTTCCTGAGGAGACCTACCTCACCTCCGGTGTCCACATCGGAACCCAGTACAAGAGCGCAGACATGAAGGACTTCATCTACAAGGTCAGGCAGGACGGTCTCTACGTCCTCAACATCAAGAAGACCGACGAGAGGATCAGGGCAGCAGCACACTTCCTCGCAGGCTTCGACCCCAGGAGGATCCTCGTCACCTCTGCAAGGCAGTACGGACAGAGGCCCGCAAGGGAGTTCTCCAAGGCAATCGGCGCACCCGCCTTCGCCGGACGTTTCGTCCCCGGAACCCTCACCAACCCCATCAACCCCCACTTCATCGAGCCCGATGTGCTCGTAGTCACCGACCCCGCAGCCGACAAGCAGGCTCTCGCTGAGGCACTCAACCTCGGAATCCCGATCATCGCCATGTGCGACGCCAACAACGAGACCAAATCCGTCGACCTCGTCGTCCCCACCAACAACAAGGGAAGGCGCTCCCTCGCATGCGTGTACTGGCTCCTCACCAGGGAAGTCCTCCTCGCACGCGGCGACCTCAAGGACCCCGCCGACTACAAGCTCGAGATCGAAGACTTCGAGGCAAAGTACTGATTTCACAGTCCAAAACCTTTTATCCCGGGTCTCCCGGGACAACATTATTTTTACGTTTCACAGCTATCACCCGTTCATGCGCGTACCAGCAGTTTCGGGTTCGTTCTACCCCGCCGATGCGGGGGCACTCAGCGAACAGGTGAGGCGTTGTTTCATCCAGGGCCCCGGAGAACCGGGAGAATGCACCGGGAAGAGATCCCTTTCAGCGGTAGTGGTCCCCCATGCGGGATTCATGTACTCCGGCACCTGTGCGGCCTATTCCTACAAGGCGATCGCCGAGGACGGCCTTCCCGAAGCATACATCGTCATCGGTCCCGACCATCACGGCGTCCCTTACGACGCAGTCATGAGCACCGAGGACTACTGCACCCCGCTCGGCCCCGTCCCCATCCACAAGGAGATCGCGTACCGCCTCAGGGAGTTCATCCCCGACGATTCCCGCGCGCACGTCAGGGAGCACTCCATCGAGGTCGAGCTGCCCTTCATCCAGCACATCGACAGGCAGCCCCGCATCGTCCCCATCATCATGGGCAGGCAGGACATGGCCACCGCCAAGCGCGTCGCCGAGGCCGTAAAGGTGGCCTGCGCCGGCCGCAACGTGGTAGTGGTGGCCTCCAGCGACCTGGTCCACTACGTGCCCCGCGAGGTGGCGATCCGTGCGGACACCCGCTTCCTCAACGCCGTCGCATCCGGCAACGTGGCCGCGATGTACGACGAGGTCAGGATGAACAACCTCTCCGTCTGCGGATACGGCCCCATCGCGGTCGCCATGCAGCTCAGCACCCCCGGACGCATCGAGGTGCTCCACAAGACCGACTCCTTCGAATCCGCAGGCTACGACAGCAGCGCCGTCGTGGGTTACGGGTCCGTCGCGATGTACAGGAATTGATCCCCCGGCCGATAATTCTCCGGCCGGAGGGGGTACCGCCCCGTAGGGCGGTTCAAATGCGTTTCAGATACCTGAGGTTGGGCTCGTATACGAGTCCCTTGTCCATGAGGCTGCTGGAGATCTCCTCGAGCTCCATGGGGCTGATTCCCTTGGCGGCGGCCTGCTCCTCGAGCTGGTCGCGGGGCGCGCCCTTGTTGTCGACGTCGAGGTCCTCGAGCAGCTGCATGATGATGGCCTCCTTGTCGTCGGCGTCATCGGCAGATCCGGTGCCCTGGTCGAACTCGACCTCCTCGGGCGAATCGGCCAGTTCCTCCGGAAGACCCAGATCGACGTTTTTGTCGGGGAGCAGGGACCTCAGGGCCTCCTGAATCGACTTCAGGTGGGCGGAGGAATCGGGCATTCCGTACTGCTCGATGGCGAGGGCGATTCCCCTGGCGGAGAGCTCTCCGAGCCCGCT
>CADAGG010000117.1 GCA_902787415.1 methanogenic archaeon | reverse complement strand
CTGGCACTTGCGGCGGAAGCGGGCAAGGCCATGGTCAAGCAGCAGCTGAAGGAGCTGAAACCGGAGAACGTCAACGGCACCGACCTCTACACCGGCAGGTTCAGCGGCGCCGACAGGAAGGTCCTCACCGACGCCGCCGAGGGATTCAAGTCCAAGGGCGGTGTAGTAGCGTTCGTGTCCGTGGCGGACACCGTCTCCGTGATGATCGCATCGGGCAGCCCCAAGGTGGACTGCAAGAAGCTCCTCCCTGAGGTCCTCGGAAAGTTCGGCGGCAGGGGCGGAGGCAAGCCCGACTTCGCACAGGGCGGAGTCCAGGATGTCTCCCTGGGCGACGAGGTCTACAAGGTCCTCGTCGAGTCTGAAAAGAACCTTCTTTGAATTCACCTGCGGGGGTAATCCCCCGCACCTTTCTCACTGGAACCTGCGGAAGTCGTACCTTCCGTCCCTGATCCTCGCCATGACCGTCTCGGACACCTTCTCCAGGTAATCCGCCTCGAAGACGCCGGTGACGACCGCGGTGGCGCCCACCGTGGACAGCATGTTTATCTTGCACTTGGCGGCCCCGTACCTCCTCTCGACGGGGTTGGAGAACACGTTGGCGAACTGGATCTTGTCGAAGAGGATGTAGTTGGAGACCCTGTCGAAGGAACCGGTCACGGCCAGTACGATGGAGTCGTTCATGGCGATGCTGCGGTTGCGGTAGGCGAGCACGAACCATCCGACGCACAGGATGTACATGAGCACCACGCAGAAGTTCAGGAACATGCCGAAGCCGGAGGGGATCTCCGGCACCAGGAGGTAGGCGAAACCCGCGATGATCCCCACGGTGACGAGGGTCCAGAATCCCAGGCCCACCATGGAGACGCGGGACTGCTTGGACTGCAGGTCCTCGCAGACGAACTCGGGGAGCAGGTCCCTGAACAGGTTGTAGGCGATATCCCTGTCCTTCAGGGGACAGAGGAGGGGCATGCCCTTGGTGTCCGAGGTTCCGACGACCTCGGCCTCCAGGATGGACTTGCCGAGGACCCTGCAGATAAGAGGTTCGCGTATCTTGACGAAGTTGACCTTGCTGAGCTTGAAGCAGTCGGTGCGGGTGCTGAAGAAACCCGAGGAGACGGTGACCGTCTCCCCCTGCCTCACGATGCTGTAGTTGAAATACCTGAAGAAGGCGGCGAAGGCGGGCATGAGGAACTCCACCACGAAGAGGATGATGGCGAAGACGCTGACGCTGTTGTCGAAATAGAACGACAGGATACTGTACGCGGCCATCACGAGTCCGAACAGGAGCTGGTAGGTGGACATGCCGATGAACGCATGCAGGAAGATGTCCCAGGTGCTCACATCGACCAGGGATACTGCCTCCTCCCGGGGCTCTTCGGAGGCCTCCGGCACGGTCCTCGCGGTACCGAACATGCGGCTGTTCAGGTCCTCGCGCAGCCGGTCCGCCTTGTCCTTCTTCAGGACGATGTAGGCCTCGGCCTTGGTGACGTTCATGCTCGAGTTGAGGTTGAAGGAGAGCTTGGTGGCGTTGAGTATGCGGCAGACCACGTCCCTCTCCACGTTGACGGATGCCAGTCTGTCGTACTGGATGCGGGTCTCCGAGCGGAAGATGGTGGTCCTGATGACCACGATCTCGTCCTCCAGGAAGTAATACTTGGTCTTCAGCCAGTAGATGATGTTCAGAGCCACGATGACGACGGACATGACGAGGATGAAGGCCAGATAGATTGTCATGTCCCCCTGGCCCTCCGAAGTCCCCCACCAGACGAGGATCATGACGCCGAACATCAGCAGTGTGCGGAACGTGTTGCTGGCGACGTACGACCAGTGGTTGCGGAGGAAGGACTGCTCTTCTGTCATTCCCTGGCCTTCAGCATCTGGATGATCTTCTGGTTGAGGTTCTCGGCCACGAACTCGGCGAGGTCGTCGTCGAGATACTGCAGGGAGGCGGTTCCGCCGGCGGTGGTCACGGTGACGTTGGCGAGACCGAACTTCCTGAGGATGGGGCCCTTGGTCACCTGCACCTGGTGGACCCTTTCGACAGGGACCAGGATGTGGGAATGGAAGATGACCCCGCGGCGTATCTCGATGCAGTCGTCGTCCATGCGGTAGCGGTAGTGGCGGTAGAAGATGCCGGGGAAGACGGCGTAATAGGCTATGAGCGGTACGAAGACGGGAGTCGCCAGGTAGAAGAGCCAGAACGGTAGATCGTTGGCCATCCTCAGCCCCATGAAGATGCCGATGTAGATGGCTGCCAGGATCGCGATCTTGATCCCGTTGGACAGATACATGGCCTTCTTCGAAACGGGATTCAGCATACGGAACTCATCCAGGCCCCAGTTTTTCGGGGATACCTGTTCGTCTTCTTTATCCATGCGGGCCGATATCGATACCCTAATAAAAAACCCACAGCGATTCTTACGAATTTTTTATAAAATAGATGTCATACGGAGAATCATATGGCAGGCGGAATGAGGGGCGTGAACCCCCGTCAGATGCAGCGCACCATGCGCTCAATGGGAATCAAACAGACCAACATAGAGAACGTCGTGGAGGTCATCATCAGGACCAGGGATCAGGACATCGTCCTCAGCCCCGCCGAGGTCGTATGCATCGACATGAAGGGATCCAAGAGCTACCAGGTCTCCGGTGTTGAGACCGTCATGGCGGCAGGTTCCGCAGGAAGTGCCAGCGGCCCCGTTTTCCCCGCAGAGGACATCGAGCTCGTCATGTCGCAGACCAACTGCGACAGGGAGACCGCGATCTCCGCCCTCGAGGC
The DNA here is from genome assembly GCA_902787415.1 of methanogenic archaeon. Classification (GTDB taxonomy): domain Archaea; phylum Thermoplasmatota; class Thermoplasmata; order Methanomassiliicoccales; family Methanomethylophilaceae; genus Methanomethylophilus. The sequence goes on along the minus strand of CADAGG010000117.1, from coordinate 459 downwards.
CTGCGACGGTCAGCCTGCCGAAGCAATCATCAAACTGATGTCCGAGTGATAACATGTGTCTAGCTATACCCGGAAAGATCGTCAAGATCGAAGGCGACCAGGCCGAGATCGACTTCGGCGGTGCCATGAAGACCGCCAACGTCGCCATGGTCGACGCCAAGGTCGGAATGTGGGCCGTCGTCCACGCAGGTTTCGCCATCGAGCTCATGGATGAGGAGGAGGCTCTCGAGACCCTCAAACTCTGGAACGAGTTCGTCGACAGCGGAACCGCCGAGATCAGAAACCCCAACTGAAACCTTCACACGGCCCTCCGGGGCCGTTCCCTTTTTTACAGGTCCCTGGACCGAAACATGAAATGAAAAGAACGGGGGTTTGAACCCCCGAATGAGTTTACTGCTGCTCCTCGGAGGTCTGCTCGGTCTGCTCCTCGTGGTGAGCGTGGGCAGCAGCTTCCATCAT
>CADAGG010000116.1 GCA_902787415.1 methanogenic archaeon | reverse complement strand
TCTCTGAAGAGCGGGAAGGCTATCGCCGAGATCTCCTCTGCACTCTCGGGTCCGAGGAATTCCAGCTCCGTGTCCGCAGATTCCATAGGCTTACCGTACGCTATTTACCTATTTATTTAGTAGGTTTAAAAACACCCTCAGTACTCGTCGTATTTCCGGTTGCATCCCCTGACCTTGTCGGCGGGGTACTTGGCATCGTTCTTGGCGATCTTGTCCTCCAATGCCGAGAAGAGATCTATATCGTTCATCTGCGCGAAGCGCAGCACGAAGTAGAACACGTCGGAGAGCTCGTCCCTTATCTCCTCGAGCCTCTTCGGATCCGAGAGCAGCTCCCTGCACTCCTCCGGGGTCTTGAAGCGGAAGATCTCCAGCAGCTCGGACCCCTCGGTGACCATCCCCACCGCCAGGTCCTTGGGGTTGTGGTACTGGTCCCAATCGCGTTCCTCGCAGAATCTCCTCACGATCTCCTTGGCCTCCGCGATGGTACGGGCGTCGTCCTGCATGCAGGCCCCATCTCATCGGGCCGATATATCAGTTTCATTGGAACCGCGGTCCCGCAGTGTACGAAAACATGCATCCAGCTTTAAGAAACCCTATGTCGGAAATGTTCATTTCCTCCGAAAAATATGCAGTTTTTATCCATCCTATTTAAAACAATCTGACAATCCACGAGCGTTAAAGCCAACGTATTTAAACGTCACTGAAAGACAGATAACCTTTATATATGACTTGGAGACGGAGCTGTCAAGAAAAATGATGAAAATTACAATAAAACGCGAATTTGGGTAAAACCTTATATACAGATGAACTCGAATTTTTTCCTAAGTAATGGAGGACATTATTTATGGCAAGACATGGCGTCAGGATTCTGGCCGAAGGTAACAGTCACGCGTTCGGCGGGGCCGTTAACTCCGACTCGGGTCTTGTCAAATCAATCAACTGGAAACAGGGAATGATCATCGCGATGGGTGTCCCCATCCTGATCCTTCCCGGTATCTACGATATCGCAGGGACCGCATGGGGTCTCTCGATCATGATCTGGACGGTCTCCGTTCTGCAGGGATTCGCCCAGAACCTGGCCATCGGAGAGATGGCCGCGGCTCTGGAGACCCCCGGTATCGGAGGGTGTGCCCAGAAGGTTTTCACCAAGCCCAACGGTGGAAGGTACGGTCTAGGAAAGTTCATAGGTGCGTTCACGGCGTGGTCGTATTGGTTCACGTGGACACCTGTCATTCCTATCTTCACATGTACCTCCGTCGATTACATCACCAAGTATCTCGAGTACGGTCTCAACATGGACCCCCTCAGCAGCACCGCCACCCTGGCATTCCAGATATGCTTCGGTCTCGTGGTCTTCGCCGCGATCATCTTCGTCGGCTCCAAGGGACTGTCCGGAGGAGCCAAGCTGGGACTCATCCTGGCACTTATCGCTATCCTGCCTCTGCTCGTGGTCATCGTGGTGCCCCTCACCGGCATCACCGCGGGAGAGGGAGGCATCTCCGCCTTCTCGCTCGAGAACATCAAGACCAACTTCACGCCTCCCGGCTGGAACTGGGGAGTCAACGACTTCCTGATGGTCTTCGGTATGTTCGCATACGCCCAGTGGTGCGCATGCGCCTGGGAATCCGCTGCGACCTACGGTGCCGAGTACAAGGAGCCCGGAAGGGACATCCCCAAGGCCCTCATCTCGGCCGGACTGGTCTGTCTTGCAATGTACTTCATCGTACCCTTCGTGGTGTACGGAATGATGAGCCCCGACGACATCGAGGCATGGGGAGTGTCCACCCTCTACCCCATCGCGCAGTTCGACTTCGGTTCCATCGGACTCATCGTCGCGCTCATCCTGCTGGTGGCCGGAATGGTCATGCTGATCCAGACGGCGTTCCTGGGATCCTCCAGGACCCTGTACTTCATGGGTCACGAGGGCAACATGCCCAAGGTCTTCACCTACACCAACAAGAACGGTGCGCCCATCTTCGCCATGCTCTTCCAGGCCATCATGGGTGTGGTGTTCATCATCATCATCCACTTCGGATCCGTCGGTATGATCCTCGCCGCATCGTCCTTCGGATTCTCGTTCGCACTGGGAATGGGAATGATGGCCTACGTGGTCTCCAAGAGGAACCCCAGGTTCAAGAACATCGAGCGCCCCTACAAGGCGCCCAAGGGATGGTTCTATGTGGCCTGCTTCCTGATGTGCTACCAGTTCTTCGTGCTCATCCCCTGTCTCGCGTACTGGTGTATCAACGGAGGTATCGATAACGGAATGTTCTCCGTCATCATCGGAGCCGTCATCCTGCTGATCTACGTCCCCGTGTGGTTCATCCTGCAGTTCTTCCAGGGCAAGTCCGAGGAGAGCTGCTTCGTCTGCAAGAGGACCGTGGAGGACTACAACGCCTTCGTCGCCAAGGACCAGAACAGGGACCTGGCCGAGAAGGAGGACCTGATGCCCGAGATGGAGAGCCTGCCCATGCTGCTCGTCGGCAACACCTATGTGCCGCTGTGCCCCATCTGCTACGAGCTTACGTTCGGTTTCTCAAGCAACCCCGAAGAGAGGGAATCCGGAATCAAGAGGGGGGTGATTGGTGCCAGACTGCTGACGGCAGCTCCTAAGTACAAGGACGACGAAGAAAAAGAATGAATTATCCGTTTAGGCCCCGCGCGGTAAACCGAACTACCGCCGCGCGGGGCCGTTTCACCCTGCCGCCTCTTTGGGTTTCCCTCCGGTAAAGACCGGACCGGGGACGGCGCGATTCCCCGACCCGCCGCCCCCGCTCAGTTTTCGTTTCACAACTTTTATCGTGTGTTTCCGCATCCCCTCCCGTATGTATCTCGTATTCCGCGGGGTGAGGGACGCCGAGTCACTGCTGGCACATCTCCTCAGGCTCACCTCCTCCGACGTCTCCGTCGCATCCGACGTGGTGGGCGTGAGGGTCTCCTCAGCGGAGGAGGCGGACAGGATCCTGGCGGACAGGCACGTCTCCGCCATGGAGGACGTCCCCGGCGGATACTGGTGCGCCGAGACCGTCGACGACGGCATCTTCATGGATCTCTCGGAATCCGCCCTGAGGGCCCGCGGCCGCAGGCCCGCGGGCAGGAGACCCAGGAATTGAAAATTGACACTTTTACAATCCATCACACTCCGTTCTGATTCATCGATATATACGATGTACGCAAGCAAATCGATCAACCGCAGGGCAGCGGCCATCCTTGCAGCCGTATTCATGGTGTGCACCGCGTTCGCCGTCCTCGCGGACAACTCCGAGGCATCCGCCTACGACGATGCCAAGGCGTTCGGGGATTACGTGAACCCCCACGCCGCCGATGCTCCCGGCGGCTTCGATGTCGAGTTCTCCGGCACCCAGGAGCCCCTTTCGTCGTATAATGACCAGACCATCCTCATCAGGGCGGGAGCCATCATCGATGTGGAGAACGTCTTCATGGTGACGCTCACCGACTGTAAGGTCTATTTCGAGGCCGGCGACAGCATCGCATTCCGCGGAGACCCCAGCATGTTCTTCGTCTACATCACGTTGAATGGCGACTGCGAGGTCGTCTTCGGGTACCAGGCAGGTGTCAGTAACGGATTCACCGTGGACATCCCCGGCGATGTGTCCTTGGTAGTCTCCGACCTAGGCAGCAGCGTAGAGTTCAATGTCACCGCATCCTCGGTCGAGTTCGCAGGTTCCGCCGTCTTCAGCATCGGCGGCACCGAGATCGCCGTGAGCCACTACATGTCGAACAATGCCGTGTATACCTTCACGGACGCTGAGCACTGGAGCTTCTTCTTCCCGTCAGTGCACATCAACGGAACCGAACAGATGATCCTCTCCCTCGAGATGAAGAGGGACGGTTCCGCGTACAGCACCAAGGCCATCACCGGGGACTCCGGGGCGCTGGTGAGCGTAGTGCTGCTGGCACCCAGGACCGTGGCGGTACCCACCGAGGGCATGACCGTCATCGACGGACCCGTCTCGGCGGACACCGTCTACACCGCCGAGACCATCCTGGTCAAGCCCGGATTCGTTCCCGCTAAGGACGTCACCCTCACCCTGCAGAACTGCAGGGTGTTCTTCGCTCCCGGCGAGTACGATTTCGTCAACAGCTTCAACGTCGTCATGGCGGACGGTGAACTGTACGGGGCCAATGACCTCGTGTTCGGCAATGCCACCGTCAACAACGTACCCAACAGCGATTCAGAGGTATCCTTCACCGTGCCCGGAGCCAAGCTCACCGTCAGGGAGAGCGGAGCCAGCATCGATCTGTCCGGTGCCGTGACCATCAACGCGAACGGGAGCCAGCTCGTCCTGAGGGGCGACAGTGCCGAAGACCTCGTCCTGAATGTCACCGACCGCTACACCTGGGACATGGCCCTCAACTCCTATGAGTACGACAGCACCGGCAGCGCATGCGCCGCGTTCGTCTGCAAGAACGGAAACTTAACCATGAGCAGGGAGGTCAGCTTCGACGGAACCGGCGGACATGTGGACGTCACCGCCCAGCAGATCGCCGACCTGAAGGATGCGGCAGCCGGCGATGCCGGATTCAAGGCGGCCTTCGTCATCGACGAGAAGTACACCGTCACCCTCGACAGCGCCGCCCTTTCCGCTCTCGGCACCGGGGCCGCCACCCTGACCGTCAAGGATACCACCTCCGACCAGTCAGCCCTCACCGACAAGCAGAAGGAGGCCGTAGGCGACAGGCCCGTGTTCGCCATCAGCTTCGGCGACAACACCAACTTCGGCAGCGGAACCGTCACCGTGACCGTCCCCTACGCCCTCAAGAGCGGAGAGAGCCCCAACGGTATCTATGTGGCATACGTGGCCGCCGACGGAACCCTCGAGAAGCTCCCGACGACCTACAACGCGGAAGACGGAACGGTGACCTTCACCACCACCCACTTCTCGGTGTTCACCGTCATGACCGGTCTGACCCACGGGAACATCAGTCCCGCCGTCATGGCGGCAGCCGCCCTCACCGCGGCCGTCGTGGCAGGCCTGGTGTGCGTCGTGATCCGCTCCGGCAGGTACTAATAAAACCATTCAGCGGGGGTCTCCCCCGCAAACCGCTTATCCCTTCTGGGACGTGCTCCGGCGTCCGTTTTTCGAATCCATCCTCCCTTCCCCTTATAATTTATTTTATAGATAGGCGCCGATACCCCCGCAATAGAGGAATTATCTTGATTCACGCTAACAAATCCCAGAGCCGCAGGAACATGGCGATCCTGGCTGCCGTCCTCATGGCATGCACCGCCTTCGTCCTCCTGGCGGACAGTTCCGAGGCGGACTCGTACAACGACGCAGCCGCCTTCAGGACTGCAATGAACCCCCGCATCGCGGACGCCCCCGGCGCCTTCGATGTGACCATCAATGCCGGAGATCCCCTTCCCGCGATCTCCGCCGGACAGACCGTCCTCGTGAAGAACGGCGCCACCCTCGACTGCGGCGCAGGCATCACCCTCACCGACTGCAAGATCTACTTCGAGGCCGGCGATGCGACCACCACCGTCAAGTGCACCGGCAACCTCGTCCTCAAGGGCGCCTACCAGGTCGTCTTCGGATACAAGGAGGGAACCACCAACGGATTCACCGTCAACAACCTCGGAAGCGACGCCACCGTCCTCCTGCCCTCCCACGGAAGCATCAGCCTCACCATCGCCACCGACTCCGTCAAGGCGTCCGGCGACAACGTGAGCCTCAGCTACGGCGGAAAGAACATCACCCTCGGTGCCACCGACAAGGCCGCGAGCTTCGCCTTCACCGACACCGACAACTGGGACATGACCGCTTCCTACATCAGGTCCGGTTCCACCACCGTCTACAACCCCGAGCTGAAGTACTCCGCAGGACAGCCCTCCTCTTCCGGAAGCACCACCGCTCCCGGCAGCGGGACCAGCGGAACCGTCTTCTTCGCAGCGGCCTTCGTGGCAGCCCTCGCGGTCCTGATGGTCGCAGTGCTCCTCCACTACAAGAAGTTCTGATCAAACCCTTCCGGCGGGGGTCTCCCCCGCCATCTTTTTATCATCCTGGCACATCCCGGGGAGCATGGATTATCTGACCGTGGTCCTCCTCGGTATCGGGCTGGCGATGGACGCCTTCGCAGTCTCCGTATGCAAGGGCCTGGCCATGGGCAGGATCACCGCCAGGGCCGCCGTGATAATAGGGACGTGGTTCGGTTTCTTCCAGTTCCTGATGCCTCTGATCGGTTTCTATCTGGGGCAGTCGTTCCACTCGATGATAGCCGATTACGACCACTGGATCGCCTTCGGCCTGCTGGCGCTCATCGGGTGCAACATG